>JBAQER010000928.1:0-2857 GCA_049286845.1 Bradyrhizobium sp. | reverse complement strand
CCTCTGATGCTCGGATACCTGCTTCGACGTGTGCTGGCCGCCATTCCCGTGATGGGCGTGGTGGCGCTGTTCGTGTTTCTGCTGCTGCGGCTGACGCCGGGCGATCCCGCCGCGATTCTCGCCGGCGACAATGCAACTCCCGAGCAGCTCGAGCGCATTCGCATCTCGCTCGGCCTGCATGAGCCGCTCTACACCCAGTTCTTCACCTGGGTCGGCAAGCTCCTGCACGGGGACCTCGGCGTCTCCCTGATCTCGAACGTGCCGGTGCTGAAGATGATCAGCCAGCGGGTCGAGCCGTCGATCTCGATCGCGCTGTCGACCATCATCCTCGCCATCGTGGTCGCGGTGCCGCTCGGCGTCATCGCTGCCTGGAAACACGGCACCTGGATCGACCGCTTCGTGATGGGACTGTCGGTGCTCGGCTTCTCGGTGCCGGTGTTCGTGATCGGCTATGTGCTGATCCAGGTCTTTGCGATCGAACTGCGCTGGCTGCCGGTGCAGGGATTCAAGAGTATCACCGCGGGCTTCGGCCCGTTCTTCGAACGCATCATCCTGCCGACCTGCACGCTGTCCTTCATCTATGTCGCGCTGATCGCGCGCATGACGCGGGCTGCGATGCTCGACGTGCTCGGCGAGGATTATGTGCGCACCGCCCGCGCCAAGGGTATCAATGAGACCGGCGTGCTGCTGCGCCACGCGCTGCGTAACGCCGCGGTGCCGGTCATCACCGTGATCGGCACCGGATTCGCGCTTCTGATCTCCGGCGTGGTCGTCACCGAGAGCGTGTTCAACCTGCCCGGCATCGGACGGCTCACCGTCGATGCCGTGCTGGCGCGCGACTATCCCGTCATTCAGGCGATGATCCTCTTGACGTCGCTGATCTACGTCACGGTCAATCTTCTGATCGACGTCGCCTATACCCTGCTCGACCCGAGGATCCGGTACTGATGGCCATCGAAACCCTCCCAGAGCCGTCGATCCCGATCACCACGCCATTCCGGCCGGGGCTCGGATTTCTGACGGCAACCCCGATCATCGCCGCG
The DNA here is from genome assembly GCA_049286845.1 of Bradyrhizobium sp. GTDB lineage: Bacteria > Pseudomonadota > Alphaproteobacteria > Rhizobiales > Xanthobacteraceae > Bradyrhizobium. The sequence goes on along the minus strand of JBAQER010000928.1, from coordinate 1,814 downwards.
GCGACGGTCTGCCTGTCGCTGGTGATCCTGTCGGCGATTTTCGCGCCGCTGCTTTCGCCGCACGATCCCCAGCTGCTGGCACCGGCGCAGCGCCTGAGGCCGGCCAGCGCGCAGTTCCTGCTCGGCACCGACGCCTATGGCCGCGACGTGCTGTCGCGCATTCTCTATGGCGGACGGATTTCGCTGTTGATCGGGCTCGGCGCCGCCGTGTTCTCGATCGGCATTGGGCTCCTGATCGGCCTCGTCTCCGGCTTCTTCAAATGGGTCGACGCCGTCATGATGCGGGTGATGGACGGCCTGATGGCGATCCCGAGCATCCTGCTCGCGATCGCCGTGGTGTCGCTGTCGGGCGCCAGCCTGACCACGGTGCTGGTCGCAATCACGATTCCAGAAATCCCGCGGGTGGCGCGGCTGGTGCGCTCGGTGGTGCTGTCCGCGCGCGAGGAGCCGTATGTCGAAGCCGCGATCTCGGTCGGCTCCAGCCTGCCCAAGATCATGTGGCGGCATCTGATGCCGAACACGGTGGCGCCCTTGATCGTGCAAGGCACTTATGTCTGCGCGTCCGCCATTCTCACCGAGGCGATCCTGTCGTTCCTCGGCGCCGGCATCAACCCGGAGACGCCGACTTGGGGCAACATCATGGCTGAGGGCCGCGCCTATTTTCAGATCAAGCCGTCGCTGATCTTCTGGCCGGGACTGTTGCTGTCGATCGCGATCCTCAGCGTCAACCTGATCGGCGACGCCGCGCGCGACGCGCTCGATCCCCGCATGAAGCAGCGGGAGGGCGGCAAGTGAGCGCGACACCGAACATGAAAAACCTCGTCCTCGACATCGACAATCTCGTGGTCGGCCTCGGCAACAAGCCGGGCCATCAGCGGGTGCTCGACGGCGTCTCCCTGCAAGTCCGCGAAGCCGAGACGCTGTGCCTGGTCGGCGAAAGCGGTTCCGGCAAATCCGTCACCTCGCTGACGGTGATGGGCCTGCTGCAGAAGGGCTCGCTGGTGCCGTCCGGCGGCAGCGTCAAGCTGGTCGGTGAGGAACTGCTCAGCGCCAGCGACCGCCGCCTGCGGCAGTTGCGCGCCACCACCATGGCGATGATCTTCCAGGAGCCGATGACCGCGCTCAATCCGGTGGTGCCGGTCGGCCGCCAGATCGACGAGGTGCTGCGCGCCCATACCGATCTCGACGCCCGGGCGCGCAGGAAGCGCATCCTCGACATGATGGAGCAGGTCCGGCTGCCCGAGGTCGAGCGCATCTTCGCCTCCTACCCGCACCGGCTCTCCGGCGGCCAGCGCCAGCGCATCATGATCGCGATGGCGCTGGTGCTGGAACCGAAACTCCTGATCGCGGACGAGCCGACCACCGCGCTCGACGTCACCACGCAGAAACAGATCCTCACTTTGATCCGCGACCTGCAACGGGATCACGGCACCGCCGTTCTCTTCATCACCCACGACATGGGCGTGGTCGCCGAGATCGCCGACCGCGTCGCTGTGATGCGCCAGGGCCGGCTGGTCGAGACCGGCGCGCTCGACACCATCCTGCGCACGCCGACGATGGAATACACCCGAAACCTGCTGTCGGCGGTGCCGAGCCTGATTCCACGCGCGGCGCGTCCGGAGTCGACGGAGCCGGTGGTGCTGGAAGCCAACGAGCTCGGCAAGGTCTACCGCGAACGCTCGTTCTTCGGCGGCGTCCGCGAGGTGGCGGCGGCCAAGGATGTCACGCTCACGCTGCGCAAGGGCCGCACGCTCGGCATCGTCGGCGAAAGCGGTTCCGGCAAATCGACGGTGGCGCGCTGCATCGTCCGGCTG
>JBAQER010000927.1:0-2777 GCA_049286845.1 Bradyrhizobium sp. | reverse complement strand
GGGCAGGCCGAGCACGCGCTCGCCGACGATGTTGGCCTGGATCTGGCTGGTGCCGCCGCCGATCGTGGAAGAGAATGCGTTGAAATAGCCGCGCTGCCACTTGCCGCCGTCGATCGCGCTGCTGTCGCCGACGAAACGCACGGCGTTTGCTCCCTGCAGCGACAGCGCGAACTGCATCAATCGCCGCCGGTGCTCGCTGACGCGCAGCTTGACGGAAAGCCCGATCGCGTTCGGCCGTTCGCTGCACAATGCCGCGATCTCGCCGCGTTTGGTGCACAGCCGGTCGCCCTGGTCCTCGATCATGAAGCGGACGATCTGGTCGCGGATCGCGGGATCCTGCAGCGCCGGGGCGCCGTCGCGCCGCGAGCGGCGCGCCAGCTCGACGACGTCATTGAGACCGGGCGCGACCCGGCTGATGCCGCCGGCCTGTCCGCCGGTGACGCCACGCTCGAAGGTCAGGGTCAGCATCGCGATCTTCCAGCCTTCGCCCTCCTTCCCCATCAGGCACTCGGCCGGAATGCGCGCGTCGGTAAAAAAGGTCTGGGTGAAGCCGTATTCGCCGGTCAGCTTTTTGATCGGCCGCGGCTCGATGCCCGGCGTCTGCATCGGCACCAGGAAGAAGGAGAGGCCGTCGTAGCGCGGCTTCTGCGGATTGGTCCGCGCCAGCAGGATCATGTATTTGGCGTAGCTGCCGAGGCTGGTCCAGATCTTTGAACCGTTCAGCACGTAGTCGTTGCCGTCGCGCCTGGCCGAGAGCTGGGAATTGGCGAGGTCGGAGCCCTGGTCCGGCTCGGAAAATCCCTGGCACCAGATGTCGTCGGCGTTGAGGATGCCCTTGATGTAGCGCTTCTTCGCCTCCTCGGTGCCCATCGCCAGGATCAGCGGGCCGGCCCAGTTGAGGCCGATGGTGTTGGGCACGAACGGCACCTTCTGCCGCGCCATCTCGGCGTTGACGATGTCCTGATAGGCTTGCGGCTTGCCGCCGCCGCCATATTCGCGCGGCCAGGCCATGCCGAGATAGCCGGCGTCATAGACCTTGCGCTGCCAGTCGCGCAGGAATTCGAACTGCGCGTCGGAGCCGACCTCCATGAAGGATTCGGGCAGCAGGAAATCCGGCTCCGGCGGCCGGTTGTCGCGAAACCAGGCCTCGACCTCGCGGCGGAATTCGTCAAGCTCGCTCATCCGTTGCCTCCCGGCACTTTTCTTTTTCTTCGTACCCACGTCCGATAACGGGACTTTCGATCCGGCGCAATCGCAACCGGCGAAACTCGCGCGGTCGGCGGGAAAAACCGGACCGCGGCGCTTCCGTATCCCGGCTGGCGCTGCTAGCGTTCATTCCCCAAAGACAATCAAGCGCTGGACGGCATCGATCGTCCGGCGAACATCGGGAGGAAAGAAGCGGTATGTTTTCGCATGTGATGATCGGCACCAACGACCTGGAAAAAGCCAAGTCGTTCTATGACGCCTTGCTCGGCACCCTCGGCGTTCCGCCCGGACGGGTCGACCGTCATCGCGTCTTCTACCGCACCAAGACCGGCGTGTTCTCGGTGTCGCTGCCGATCGACGGCAAGCCCGCGACCCACGCCAATGGCGGCACCATCGGTTTTGCCGCGAGCTCGCCGGAGCAGGCCGACGCCTTTCACGCGACCGGCATCGCCAATGGCGGCAAGACGTGCGAAGACCCGCCGGGCGTGCGCGAAGGCGCCGCGGGCAAGCTCTATCTCGCCTACTTGCGCGATCCCGACGGCAACAAGATCTGCGCCATGCACCGGATCGGGTGACCCGGCCCGTTTGTATCCTGCGGCAACAATAAGGGTGGGCAGGGCGCAAGCCCCTTTGCCCACCTTACGATACCTACGCCGCCAGCCGCTGCAGCAGGTCGCGCACGACGCCCGTCAGCAGATCGAGCTTGTATGCCGTCATCGGCAGCGGTCTGGCGCCGGATGTCGCCTGCTTGGCCGCCTCCGCGATCACGGCCGCAGTCGCCGGTTGGCCCTGCAGGGCGGCCTCCGCCGCCGCGAGGCGAAGTGGGACCGGTGCGATGCCGCCGGCACTGATGCGGATGAACTGAAACGCGCCGCCGGAGACGACGGCGCGGACGCACACTTCGGCCAGCGGCCACTCCGCATGGCTGCGGCTGATGGCGCGCTTGTAGAACGCGCGTTCGCCGCTGACCGGCGGCGGCAGCTCGACGTTACGGATCATTTCGCCCGGCGCGAGTGCATGATCGGCAGCGCCATTTGAGCCGTCTCCCAATAGATCGGCGATCGAGAGCCCGTTTCTCTGATCGGTGACGATCCTGGCGTCATAGGCGAGCAGGGCGGCCGCCATGGTCGAGGGATGCGGCGCCACGCAGGGGCCGAGATCGAAGGCGACGCCGTAGAGGTGATTGCCCGATCGCGCCGGGCAATCGCTGCCGCCCTTCTTGAGGCAGGCGATGTGCGGATCGCGGAAATACCAGCAGCGCGAGCGCTGGGCGAGATTTCCGCCGAGCGTGGCGAGGTGACGGATCTGCGGCGTGGCAAGACCAAGCGCGGCAGCCGCGATGCCCGGATAGGCCTGCGCAAGCCTTGCGTCGGCGGCGATCGCGGCGATGGTGGTGAACGCGCCGATGCGCGCGGCGCCGTCGGCGCCCCATGCGACGCCGATGGTGTCGGGCGAGGGCGCAATATCGATCAGCGGTCCGGTCGAGACGCCGCTGCGCCGCCGTTCGGAAAGGTCGGTGCCGGCGGCGCGGAATTCGGCCGCGCCCGAGACGGTCATGGTTGCGGTCATCA
>JBAQER010000926.1:0-11233 GCA_049286845.1 Bradyrhizobium sp. | reverse complement strand
GCCGCTGGCTTCCTCCCCATCGGCTTTGCCAATTCGGCGGTCGGCGAATATGCCGGTGGCATTTTCTGGATCGTGGCGATCGCGCTGGTCGCTTCCTGGGTCGTCGCGGTGATCTTCACGCCCTATATCGGCGTCAAGCTGCTGCCCAACATCACGCTCCACCACAACCACGATCCGCACGCGGTTTACGAGACCCGCGTCTACCGGATCCTGCGCAGCATGATTCAGTGGTGCGTCGACCATCGCATCAAGGTGGTGCTGGCGACGGTTGGCGTATTCGTGCTGTCCATCGTCGGCTTCGGCCACGTCCAGCAGCAGTTCTTCCCGCTGTCGGAGCGGCCCGAGCTGTTCCTGCAGCTGCGGCTGCCCGAGGGCACCGCGTTCAACGTCACCGAAAAGTCGGTCAAGCAGGCCGAAGCTCTCTTGAAGGACGACAAGGACATCTCGACCTATACCGCCTATATCGGCCAGGGTTCGCCGCGTTTCTGGCTCGGCCTCAACCCGCAACTGCCGAACGAGGCCTTCGCCGAGATCGTGATCGTTGCCAAGGACGTCGACGCGCGCGAACGCATCAAGGCCCAGCTGGAGAAGGCGGTCGGCGACGGTGCGCTGACTGAAGCCCGCGTCCGGGTCGATCGCTTCAATTTCGGCCCGCCGGTCGGCTTCCCCGTCCAGTTCCGCGTCATCGGTCCCGACGCCAATACCGTGCGCGACATCGCCTACAGGGTGCGCGACGTGGTCAGGCAGAACGACAATGTCAGGGATCCGCAGCTCGACTGGAACGAGCAGTCGCCCTACCTCAAGCTGGTGGTCGATCAGGACCGCGCCCGCGCGCTCGGCCTGACCCCGCAGGACGTGTCGCAGGCGCTCGCCATGCTGATCTCCGGCGCGCAGGTCACCACGATCCGCGACGGCATCGAGAAGGTCGGCGTGGTGGCGCGCGCGGTGCCGGGCGAGCGGCTCGATCTCGGCCGCGTCGGCGATCTCACCGTGACCTCGCGCAACGGCGTCGCCGTGCCGCTGACGCAAATTGCCAAGATCGAATACGCCCACGAAGAACCGATCATCTGGCGGCGCAACCGCGACATGGCGATCACGGTGCGCGGCGATGTCGTCGACGGCGTGCAGGCCCCCGACGTCACCAACCAGATCTGGCCCAAGCTGCAGGAGATCCGCGACAGCCTGCCGTCGGCCTATCGGATCGAGGCGGGCGGCGCATTCGAGGAGTCGGCCAAGGGCAACGCGTCGATCTTCGTGCTGTTTCCGCTGATGGTCCTCGTCATGCTGACGCTTCTGATGATCCAGCTGCAGAACTTCTCGCGGCTGATCCTGGTGTTCCTGACCGCGCCGCTCGGCATCATCGGTGCGTCGCTCGGCCTCAACGTCGCCAACCAGCCGTTCGGCTTCGTGGCGCTGCTCGGGCTGATCGCGCTGGCCGGCATGATCATGCGCAATGCGGTGATCCTGGTCGACCAGATCGAAACCGACGTTGCAGCCGGCCTGAGCCGGAAGGAGGCCATCGTCGAAGCCACCGTCCGGCGCGCCCGCCCGGTGGTGCTGACCGCCCTCGCCGCCATTCTGGCGATGATCCCGCTGTCGCGCTCGGCATTCTGGGGCCCGATGGCGATCACCATCATGGGCGGCCTGTTCGTTGCAACCTTCCTGACCTTGCTGTACCTGCCGGGCCTCTACGCCCTCTGGTTCAGGAAGAGCCTCGAGGAACGCGGCGCGGGCGAGGTCGATCTTGCGCCGCAGCATGAGGGCGAGAAACAGCTCGCATTTCCGCTTGCCGAGGCGGCCGAATAATTGAACATTGAGATTATCGAGTCCTGACATGACGCTGGTTTCTGAACATATCGAACCTGACACACGGGAACGGATTCTCGTGGTGGCGGAGCGTCTGTTCCGCGAGATCGGCTATCAAAAGACCACCGTGGCCGATATCGCCAAGGTGCTGCGGATGAGCCCGGCCAACGTCTATCGCTTTTTCGATTCGAAAAAGGCGATCCATCAGGCAGTGGCGCGCGGCTTGATGTGCGAAGTGGAGGAAGCGGCGCAGGCGATCGCGGCGCGGCCCGGACCGGCGGCCGGCCGCCTGCGCGAGCTGCTGTCGACCATTCACCACATGAACAGCGAGCGCTATGTCGGTGACAGCAAGCTGCACGAGATGGTCGAGATCGCGATGGAGGAGAACTGGGACGTCTGCAACGCGCATATCCAGCTGATCGGCGAGATCATCGGTTCCGTCATCGGCCAGGGCGTGGCCTCGGGCGAATTCGAGGTCGCCGACGTGCCGGTGGCAGCGACCTGCACCTGCATGGCGATGATGCGGTTCTTCCATCCGCAGATGATCGCCCAATGCATCGACAAGCCGAGCCCGACGCTCGACCAGATGATCGACTTCATCCTCGCCGGCCTTGCGCCGCGCGGCAACGCGGCCCGCAAATAATCGAATTCCGCAAGCAATCAAGAAAAGGATAGTCCGGCGTGGCCGACAAGGACCTGCACTATTACGAGCCGGCGAACGGCCACGGTCTCAAGCACGATCCTTTCAACGCCATCATCGCCCCGCGCCCGATCGGCTGGATCTCGTCACGGGATTCCAAAGGCAACGTCAATCTCGCGCCCTACAGCTTCTTCAACGGCTTCAACTACCATCCGCCGATCATCGGCTTTTCCTCGACCTCCTGGAAGGACAGCGTCCAGAACATCCAGGAGACCGGCGAGTTCGTCTGGAATCTCGCGACCATGGATCTGGCGCAGCAGATGAACTTGACCGCCGCGCATGTCGCGCACGACGTCAGCGAATTCTCCGTCGCCGGTCTCACGGCGGTGCCCTGCAGGCTCGTCAACGTGCCGCGGGTCGGCGAAAGCCCGGTCTCCTTCGAATGCAAGCTGTCGCAGATCATCCAGCTGCAGAGCGCCAAGGGCGAGAAGGTGCAGGCCTGGCTCACCTTGGGCGAGGTCGTCGCCGTCCATATCGACAAGGCCATGATCAAGGACGGCGTCTACCAGACCGCGCTGGCCCACCCAATCGTCCGCGCCGGCCGCCAGGGCGACTATTTCGAGATCAAGCCGGAAAACATGTTCGAGATGAAGCGGCCGGACTGATTGGGGCGGGGGCCATCCCCAGGCTGCGTAGCTAACTAGCTTGCGCCATCGCCTCTGCCGGAACCGACGCGCCCCACCGCCGTTATCAGGCACTCCCGCGCTTTGGATCAATTTCGCTTTATCTCCAGTGCGAACTGTTCACCTCAATCCTGCGCTTTCCGCTACAATGAGCTGTCTTTTGGCATATGCGTGACCGCCCGAACGGCAAGTCTCCGACCCCGAGGACATCGCCATGAGCTTTCGCCGCGATTTCATCTCCAAGCCGATTTTCGCTCTCGCGCGCGGCGTGCTGCCGCCGATGTCGGACACCGAGCGCGAGGCGCTCGAGGCCGGCGACGTCTGGTGGGACGCCGATCTCTTCACCGGCAATCCCGACTGGACGAAACTGCTGGCCATTCAGCCGGCGACGCTGACGCCGGAGGAAGCGGCGTTTCTCAACGGTCCGGTCGACGAGCTCTGCGCCATGCTCGACGACTGGAAGATCAATTGGGAATGGCGCGATCTGCCGCCCGAAGTGTGGGCCTTCATCAAGCGCGAAAAATTCTTCGGCATGATCATCCCCAGGGAATATGGCGGGCTCGGCTTCTCGCCCTATGCGCATTCCGAAGTGGTGCGCAAGCTGTCGTCGCGTTCGCTGGCCGCCGCCGTCACCGTGATGGTACCCAATTCACTGGGTCCCGGCGAACTCTTGATGCGCTTCGGCACCAAGGACCAGCAGCAGCAATGGCTGCCGCGGCTGGCCGACGGAAGCGAGATTCCCTGCTTCGGCCTGACCAGTCCGGAAGCCGGCTCCGACGCCGCCTCGATGATCGACAGCGGCATCATCTGCAAGGGCAATTTCGAAGGCAAGGAAGTGCTTGGGCTCCGCCTCAACTGGCACAAGCGCTATATCACGCTTGGGCCCGTGGCGACGCTGCTCGGGCTCGCGTTCAAGGCCTATGACCCCGATCACCTCGTGGGTTCAGAGGAGGAACTCGGCATATCGGTGGCGCTGATCCCGACCCATCTGCCCGGCGTCGAAATCGGCCAGCGCCATCTGCCGTCGATGCAGGTGTTCCAGAACGGCCCCAACAAGGGGCATGATGTCTTTATCCCGATGGACTACATCATCGGCGGTCAGGAACGTCTCGGTCAGGGCTGGAGGATGCTGATGACGGCGCTCGCCGCCGGCCGCGGCATCTCGCTGCCGTCCCTGTCGGCGGCAGGTGCGGCTTACGCCGCGCGCACGTCAGGCGCCTATGCCCGGATCCGCGAGCAGTTCAATGTGCCCATTGGAAAGTTCGAAGGCATCGAGGAGCCGCTGGCGCGCATTGCCGGCACCGCCTATCTGCTCGACGCGGCGCGGCGGCTGACCTGTGCCGCACTCAACCAGGGCCATCATCCGGCGGTGATTTCCGGCATCATGAAGCTGCATGCCACGGAAAGGATGCGGACCGCGATCGACGACGCCATGGATATCCATGGCGGCAAGGCCGTGATCGACGGCCCGCAGAACTACATGGGCAGCCTCTATCGCTCGGTGCCGGTCGGCATCACGGTCGAGGGCGCCAACATTCTCACCCGCAACCTGATCGTGTTCGGTCAGGGCGCGATCCGCGCGCATCCTTATCTGCTGGAAGAGATGAACGCGCTCGGCGACGAGGACCGCGCCAGAGGGCTTGATGCCTTCGACCAGGCGTTCTGGAAACATATTGGGCACAGCTTCACGACGCTGTTCCGGGCCTGGGGCCGGAGCTGGAGCGGCGGCCTGTTCGCGCCGGCGCCCGACGCCGGCGACGCCACAAGGTTCTATCGCCAGCTCTCGCGCTACTCCGCAAGCTTCGCGCTGTGCGCCGACATGGCGCTGCTCACCTTGGGCGGCAAGCTGAAGCGCAAGGAAATGCTCTCCGCCCGGTTCGGCGATATTCTCTCCGAATTGTATCTGCTCTCCGCCGCGCTGAAACGCTGGCAGGACGAGGGCCGGCAGCCAGCCGATTTCGCCGCATTGGAATGGTGCATGGCGACCGGCTTCAAGACGATCGAAAACCGCTTTGCGGAAATATCAGCCAATCTGCCCAACCGCTTCGTCGCCGTGGTGCTGAAATTCCTGATCCAGCCGCTCGGCGCCCGCGTGCTCGGGCCGTCCGATCGCGTGATCCACCAATGTGCGCAGATCGTGCTGGAGCCGTCGGCGGCCCGCGACCGGCTGACGCCCGATCTGTCGCATGTCGATGACGACGGCGGGGTGGCGCGGCTGGAGAAGGCATTCTTGCTGGTCACCTCAGCCGAGGAAATCGCCAAAAGGATGCGTGCCGCGCACCTCCACGACTGGAAGGAGGCGGTGAAGAAGGGCGTGATCACCCAAGGCGAAGGCGAGCAGATCGCAGCGGCGCATGCGGCCGCGGCAAAGGTGATCGAGGTCGATGACTTCGCGCCGGAAGCGCTGTCGCCGATTTACAAGAAGCCCGCCGACGTGCATCAATTCTTCCAGGGATTAGGTGAACAGCGGGCAGCAAGCTGATGGCGCGACCGGTCTTTATTATCGACGGCAGCCGGACGCCGTTTCTGAAAGCGCGCTCCGGACCGGGGCCGTTCACCCCGGTCGATCTCGCCGTGCAGTGCGGCCGGCCGCTGCTGGCCCGGCAACCCTTCGCCCCCAACGCCTTCGATCAGGTGATCCTCGGCTGCGTCAATGTCATCGCCGACGAGATGAACCCGGCCCGGGTCGCAGCCCTTCGGCTCGGCATGGGCGAAAGCATGGTGGCGTTCACGGTGCAGATCAATTGCGGCTCCGGCATGCAGTCGATCGATACCGGTTATCGCTATATCCGCGAGGGCGTGTCCGACCTTATTCTGGCCGGCGGGGCGGAAGCGCTGAGCCACGCGCCTCTGGTCTGGCCGCAGCAGGGCGTGCGCTGGTTTGCAGGCCTCGCCGGCGCCAAGGGCATCGTGGCCAAGCTGGCGGCGCTGGCGAAGACACGGCCTTCCTTCTTCAAGCCGGTCATCGGGCTCGAGCGCGGGCTGACCGATCCGATCACCGAACTCAACATGGGTCAAACAGCCGAAGCGGTCGGCCATCTCTTCGGCATCACGCGGGCGCAGTCGGACGCCTATGCGGTCGAGAGTCACAAGCGGCTCGCCAACGCGCAGGCGCAAGGCTGGCTGAAAGGCGAGGTCGAAACCGCGTTCGCCCGCGACGGTAAATTCTACGATCATGACGACGGCGTGCGGCCGGATTCGTCTCTCGAGAGCCTGGCCAAACTCAAGCCGGTGTTCGAGCGGCCGTGGGGCCAGGTCACGCCAGGCAATTCCTCGCAGATCACCGACGGCGCGTCGTGGACGATTCTGGCTTCCGAAGATGCGGTCGCCAAATATGGCCTCACCCCGAAGGCCGCGATCGTCGACAGCCAGTGGTCGGCGCTGGATCCCGGCATCATGGGACTGGGTCCGGTGCTGTCGGCCACCGAACTCTTGAAGCGCAACAATCTATCCCTGCAGGACGTCGAGACCTGGGAATTGAACGAGGCGTTTGCGACGCAGGTGCTCGGCTGCCTCGCCGCCTGGAACGACGAGAAATTCTGCCGCGAGATCCTCGGCCTCGACGGGGCCGCCGGCCAGATCGACCCGTCAAAACTCAATGTCGATGGCGGCGCGATCAGCCTCGGCCATCCCGTCGGCTGCAGCGGCAACCGTATCGTGCTGCATCTCGTCAACGCCATGAAGCGGCTGGGCACCCGCCGCGGCATCGCCACCGAATGCATCGGCGGCGGGCTGGGCGGCGCCATGCTGATCGAGACGGTGTGATCATGGATAGCAGGATCATGAACCTTCTCGGCGACCGCGTGCTCGAACTCGGGCCTGCGCCCGACGCTACTTCCCCCTACCGCAACTTCAAGCTGACCCGCGATGCCGACGGCATCGCCTGGCTGCTGTTCGATCGCGAGGGCGCCAGCGCCAATACGCTGTCGGCCGACCTGATCGAAGAACTGGAATCGGTACTGGCGGCGCTGGAGAGCCAGCGGCCTGCCGGGCTCGTCATCCGTTCCGCCAAGAAATCCGGTTTCATCGCCGGCGCCGACGTCAACGAATTCCGCGGCGCCACCGATCCGTGGCCGGTCGAGATCGCCATCGGCCGGGCCCATGCGGTGATCGACCGCCTCGAAGCGCTGAAGATCCCGACCGTCGCCGTCGTTCATGGCTTCTGCCTCGGCGGCGGCCTCGAAGTGGCGCTGGCCTGCCAGTCGCGCATTGCCATCGAAGGCGCGCGCTTTGGCTTTCCGGAGGTGATGCTCGGCCTGCACCCGGGCCTCGGCGGCACCGTGCGTTTCACGCGGCTGGTCAATCCGATGCAGGCGATGACCTTGATGCTGACCGGCAAGACCATCGATGCCCGCAAGGCCAGGTCGCTCGGGCTGGTCGATGCGGTGGCGCAGGAGCGCCACGTCCGCAACGCCGTGAGGGACGCGGTGTTCGGCCGGCTGAGGCGGGCCAGGCCGGGGCCGCTGAACGCGATTCTGAACCTCGGCCCGGTCAGGGGCTTGCTTGCCAGGCGCATGCGCGCCGAGGCGGAAAAGGCAGCTCCGCATGAACATTATCCGGCGCCCTATGCGCTGATCGATCTCTGGGAAAAGCATGGCGACGACAAGATCGCGATGCTGAGGGCCGAAAAGACCTCGTTCGCCAATCTCATGGTGACGCCGACGGCGCAGAACCTGATCCGGGTGTTCTTCCTGCGCGAGCAGATGAAGAAACTCGCAGGTTCCGGCAACCGCATCAAACATGTCCACGTCATCGGCGCCGGTGCGATGGGCGGCGACATCGCGGCCTGGTGCGCCAATCAGGGCCTGTATGTGACGCTCGCCGACATGAAGCCGGAGCCGATCGCCGGCGCGATCAAGCGCGCCTCGGAGCTGTTCGGCAAGATCATGCGCAAGCGCATCGACATCCGCGACGCGCTGGATCGCCTCGTGCCTGATATGGAAGGCGAGGGCGTCCGCAATGCCGATCTCATTATCGAGGCGGTGCCGGAAAAACTGGAGCTGAAGCAGAAGGTCTATGCCGGGCTCGAGCCCCGGATGAAGCCGGGCGCGATTCTGGCCACCAACACCTCGAGCATTCCGCTGCAGGACCTGCGCGCCACGCTGGCGAAGCCCGAGCGGCTTTTGGGCCTGCACTTCTTCAATCCGGTGTCGCGGCTGCAACTGGTCGAGGTCGTCAGCCATGACGGCAACGGTCCGGAAATACTGCAGCAGGCGCTGGCCTTTGTCGGCGCCATCGACCGGCTGCCGCTGCCAGTCAGGAGTTCGCCCGGCTTTCTGGTCAACCGCGCGCTGACGCCCTACATGCTGGAAGCGATGGTGATGCTCGACGACAAGATCGACAAGCTCGTCATCGATGCCGCGGCGGAAAAATTCGGCATGCCGATGGGGCCGATCGAACTGGCCGATCAGGTCGGGCTCGATATCTGCCTCGATGTCGGCGACATGCTGCGCTCGAAGTTCGGTGACGCCCTGCCGCCGACGCCGGCCTGGCTGCGCGAGAAGGTCGCCAGAGGCGAACTCGGCCGCAAGACCGGCAAGGGGTTCTATCTCTGGAAGGACGGCAAGGCCGACAAGACTCCCGCTTCGCCTTCGACCGCGCAGCCGACGGATGAAATGATCGACCGGCTGGTGCTGCCGATGTCGAATGTCTGCGTTGCTTGCTTGCGCGAAGGCATCGTCGACAATGCCGACACGGTCGACGGCGCCATGATCTTCGGCACCGGCTATGCGCCGTTCCGCGGCGGTCCGCTCAACTACGCGCGGACCCGCGGGCCCGAGAATGTGGTGTCCACCCTGCGCGCGCTGGCGGCAAAATTCGGCGACCGTTTTGCGCCTGATGCCGGCTGGGAAAATTTCAAGTGACCGATAGCCCGGCCGTCCACGCGCCGCTCGATCGCGAAACCGAGCCGCGCGGCGATCTCTGCATCCGAACGCTGGCGATGCCGGCCGACACCAACGCCAACGGCGATATCTTCGGCGGCTGGCTGCTCAGCCAGATGGACGTCGGCGGCGGCGTGTTCGCCTCCAAGGTCGCGAAGTCGCGCACGGTGACGGTCGCGATCGAGGCGATGAATTTCCGCAAGGCCGTTTATGTCGGCGACCTCGTTTCGGTGCACGCCAACCTGGTGCGGATCGGCCGGACCTCTGTTACCGTCCACCTCGAAGCCTGGGTGCTGCGCCGCAAGGAGATGCGCCCGATCCTGGTGACCGACGGCAACTTCACCTACGTCTCGATCGACGATCACGGCCATCCGCAGGCCATCAAGCGCGACGAGCCGCCGATTTCGGCGTAGGGCGGCGCTCCGCGTATCACAACGCCTGCATCTCGCCCTTGGCCCAGAATTCGCGCAGCTTGAACTTCTGGATCTTTCCCGATCCGGTCAGCGGAAAGGCCTCGACCACGAACCAGTGCCGTGGCGTCTTGTGCGGGGCCAGCGAGGCGCGCATGTAGGCCGACAGTTCTTCCTTGTCGATGGTAGCGCCGGGCGCGGGGCGGATGAAGGCGGCGACCTCTTCGCCCCATTTCTCGTGCGGCAGTCCGACCACCGCGACCTCGCCGACCTTGGGATGACGAAACAGCAGCTCTTCGAGCTCGCGCGGATAGATATTCTCGCCGCCGCGGATGATCATGTCCTTCAGGCGCCCCTCGACCGTGCAATAGCCGCGCGCGTCCATCGCGCAGAGATCGCCGGTGTGCAGCCAGCCCTCGGAATCGATTGCGGCGGCGGTAGCCTCCGGCATTTCGAAATAGCCGAGCATGATGTGATAGCCGCGCGTGCAGAACTCGCCGATTTCGCCGATCGGGACCGTCTTGCCGGTATCGGGATTGACGATCCTGGTTTCCATGTTGGGTAGCGGCAGGCCGATGGTGCCAGCCTTGTCCTCGATCGTGTCGGTGGTCCTGGTCTGCGCCGCCACCGGCGAGCATTCGGTCTGCCCGAACACGATGGTGAAGGGCGCGCCTAATTTCTGCTCGAACAACGCAACCAGCGCGGCCGGCACGGTGGAGCCGCCCGAACAGATCGCCTTGACCGACGAGAGATCGGTCGACGCGAAGGAGGGATGTTCGAGCATCGCCACCAGCATGGTCGGCACGCCGACCATCGCATTGCCGCGGTAGGTCGCGAGAAGCTCGAGCACGAGGCCGGGTTCGAACGCTTCCAGCAGCACCTGCGTCGCAGCCTTGGATACGGCGCCGAGGACGCAGCAGACGCAGCCGCCGGTATGGAACAGCGGCATGGTGGTGATGAAGACGTCGCCGGGGTCGATCCCCATGCGATCGGCCGTGTCGGCGCCGTTGTTGGCGAGGCCGCGATGGTGCAGCAGCGCGCCTTTCGGAAAGCCGGTGGTGCCCGACGTATACTGGATCATCACGGGATCGCTGGGTTTGACGTCGGGAAGCGCGATGCTCTTGTCGTCGCCGGCGGCGATGAAGCCCGGCCAGTCGTCGAAGCAGACGATCTCGCGAAGCTCCGGGCAGCGCGGCGCAACCTCGCGCACCGTCTCCAGCATTGGATTGCCGCGAAAGGAATTGGCGACGAACACGCCGGCCGAGCGGGATTGCTTCAGCACATATTCGACTTCCTTGGCCCTGAAACCGGGATTGACGGTGACCAGCACCATGCCCGCGAGCCCGGCGCCGAATTCCAGCATGATCCATTCCGGCAGGTTCTGCGCCCAGACCGCGATCCGCTCGCCCGGCTTGAAGCGGCTGAGCAGGGCGCGCGCGGTGCGTTGCGCCTCGGCGTAGAGTTCGGCATAGGTCCACTGGCGGCGAAGCGCGGGATCGGGGACGCCTGATATCAGCGCGATCCGGTCCGGCGCCGACTTGGCGGCCCGTTCGAGCAGCTGGCCGAGCGTGATATCGCGCACGGCGGGAAGCGCCGGTCCCGCGACGTAAGATTCGGTCAAAGCCATTGGTCCCCTCCCTGTGCCGGCATTCGCCGGCGATTGATCCAACTATGACATTCGGCGCTGGTCATTGCAGCCGTGCAGCAGAAGATTCTTCGGGCTTTTGCGGGAACGGCATCCGGCTGGGTGGCGATGTGGCGGACAGGAAGGAGCGGCAGCCGGCTTTGCTCGGTTGGCCCGCATCATTGAGG
>JBAQER010000925.1:0-2487 GCA_049286845.1 Bradyrhizobium sp. | reverse complement strand
GTCCATGCTCGGTGGCTTCGTGTTCTTCAGCCACCAGATCGGCTCGTTCATGGGCGTCTGGCTGGGCGGCTATCTCTACGACCGCACGGGAAGTTACGATGTGGTCTGGTACATCGCCATCGCGCTGGGCATTTTCGCGGCGGTCGTGAACCTGCCGGTACGGGAAGCACCCATTTCGCGGCAAGTGCCGCAGGCCGCCTGAACGACACATGACACTCCGCACCCGCAAGCTGCTCGCGTATGCCGCGGCCCTCACGGTGCTGCTCGCGGTGTTTGCCCTGTATACGCGGCCCGAAATCCTCGTCACACTCGCCAACCAGATCTGGGTCTGCTTCAATTAAGCGGACGACCAGGCCTCTCGCCGGACCTGCCCGGCTTGCGGGTGCGGCGAAAACAACATCAGAGGATGGGGCTCACGTCATGACGACCTGCGAGCGGCTGCTGGAGAGCTGGGGGCTTCGTTTCACGGACGAAACCGAAGAACATGACTTCGCCGATGCCTTTTCACGCTCCTGGAGGCGAGTCCATCAGGTGGCGATCTGCCTGGGCACGCTGATCTATTACGCCTTCTTCATATGGGACAAGATCATCGACCCGGACCCGGCGAGACACGATCTGACCCACGCGATCCGCGGCCTGATCACGCCGCCCCTTTTCCTGATGACCGCGCTGGCGCTCAACTTCCGGCGGCTGGACCGGTATTCCGAAACGATCGTCATCGCCGGCCCCATGGTCGGCGCGATCGCCCTCACGGCCATCTACGCCATTCTTCATCGCGGCTTCGAGTACGGCGGGGTCGGCATCGTGCTGGTCGTGTTCCTCACGTTTTCGATGCTGCGCGTGCGCTTTGCGCACTACGCCGTGTTCAGCGCACTGACACTCGTGTCGTTCAATGTCGGGATGGTTTTCTTCTCCGACGTGGCGCTCGGGCATATCGTGGTCAACAACATGGTCGTGGTCACCGCCATCGCACTGGGACTGTTTTCCGCGGTCGTGCGGGAGCGCGGTGCGCGAAGGGAATTCAGGATCTCCAGGGAATTGTCGGCCTCGCGCGGGAGGATCGAAGAGCTCCTGTTCTCGATGCTACCGGACGACATCGTGAGGCGGATCCAGTCGGGCGAAAAGACGATCGCGGATTCCTACGGCGAGGTCAGCATCGTGTTCGCCGATCTGGTCGGTTTCACGGCGCTCGCGCGGCGGATCGCACCCAACCACCTGGTCGAAATCCTGAACCGGCTGTTTTCGGCGTTCGACGCGCTGGCGACTGAGCACGGCGTTGAAAAGATCAAGACCATCGGGGACGCCTACATGGCCGTCGCGGGCGTGGGCGACCGGCGTGAGGGCCATGCCGATCGGGCCGCGGACTTCGCACTGGCGATCCGGCGGGCCGCGCGCGACGTTGCCGCGGAGCTGTCCTTCGACATCAAGCTGCGCATCGGGATTCACGTCGGCCCGATCGTGGCCGGGGTGATCGGCAGCAGCCGCCCCGCGTTCGACTGCTGGGGCGACTCGGTCAACATCGCCAGCCGGATGGAGTCCACGGCCGGAACGGGGATCATCCAGATTTCCGAGCCGACATACTGGCGCTTGCGCCAGAATTACCGGATAGAGCAGCGCGAGGATGTGGAACTGAAAGGCGTTGGCGCAACCTCTTCCTACGTCCTCGTTGAAAAGCTCGTTTAGCGCACCGGCAAGTTCGCCGCTCCGTCTGGAAGGATTCATGGAAGTCTTCGTCATCACCGGCGCCTCCGATGGCATCGGCGCCGAAATGGCGCACCAGATCGCCCGGGCGCAGGGTGCGCAGGCCGCCATCGTGCTCGCGGCGCGCAACCGGGACAAGCTCGAAATGGTCGCTGCCCAGTGCCGGGCGCACGGTGCCGCCGTGAAGGTCGTGCCCACCAATGTCTCCCAAGAAGCGCAATGCCGGGCCCTGATCGATCAGGCGGCAGCCAGTTTCGGACGCATCGACGTCCTCATCAACAATGCCGGCGTCTCGGCCCAGGCACTGTTCGAGGACGTGCAGGCGCAGGATCTGCATTGGTACGAACAACTCATGAAAGTCAACCTCTGGGGCAGCGTCTGGTGTACCCACGCGGCGCTGCCGCACCTCAAGGCAAGCGGGGGCCGCATCGTGGCGGTTTCTTCCCTGGCCGGACTGGTGGGCGTGCCCGGCCGCACCGCCTACAGTGCGACGAAATTCGCGATGACCGGCTTTTTCGAGGCGTTGCGGGCCGAACTCAAGGACAGCGGCGTCAGCGTCACCATCGCCTATCCCGGGGTGGTGGCCACGCGCATCCGGCATCACGGCCTCAATGCGAAGGGCGAAGCGGCGGGCGTCAGCGGCCTGAAGGAAGACGGCGCCATGAGCCCGGCCGAATGCGCCCGTCTCATCGTCGCAGGCATGGACGCCCGGCGCCGCGAGGTGGTGATGACGGCACGCGGCAAGATGGGGCGCTTCGTGAAGCTGGTCGCGCCCGGCGTGGTCGA
>JBAQER010000924.1:0-11418 GCA_049286845.1 Bradyrhizobium sp. | reverse complement strand
GTCGGCGAGCGAGTGGTAGACGACACGGATGAAGTTCTGGCTCGCGAGCTCGTTCGGCGCCCATTTGGCGTCGAGATCGGCGAAGGGTTTCAAGGCCACCGCCTCGTCTTCGGTCTTGCCGTCCTTGACCAGCTTCGCCATCCGGTCGCGCGCGGTGACCAGCATGGTGCGGAATTCCGTCAGCGCCGCCTTGTCGGCGACCGGCCCGTGACCCGGCACGATCTTGGTCCTGGCGTTGGTCAGCTTGAGATAGACGTCGGCGGCCGCGATCATCCCCTTGATGTTGCCGCCATTGGCGAAATCGATATTGGGATAGCGGCCATTGGCGAAGGTTTCTCCGGTGGCCAGCACGCGGGCGGTCTTGAACCAGACATAGGTGTCGCCGTCGCTATGCGCATTCGGGATGTGCTTGAGGTCGGCAACGCGTCCTTGCAGCCTGATCTTGGAAAAATTCGTATAGGTGTCGGACGGCAGCGCCGCCTGCGGCGCCGGCGGCGTCTTGGCGCCGGTGAGGCCATTGGTGGTGCCCGCCGCGAGCCGCTTCTTGACATTGTCCTGGGCGACGACCGTGACGCCTTCTTTGGCGAAGGCCTCGTTCCCGCCGCTGTGGTCGCCATGATAATGCGTGTTGACAAGATACTTGATCGGCAGGCTGGAGATCGCGGCCACGGCGGCCTTGATCCTGTCGTGCAGCGGCGCGAACTGGCCGTCGACCAGGATGATGCCGTCTTTGGCCACCACCACGGTGATGTTGCCGCCCTGGCCTTCGAGCATGTAGGCGTCGTTGCCGAGCGCGACGGTCTTGATCTCGGCCTTTGAATAATCCACCGGCGGCGGGGACGAGGCGGCCGGCTGCTGCTGCGCGAAGGCCGGCCCGGACAACGCCAGCAGGGTTGTGACTGCGGCCATTCTCAGCCCCTGCATGCCATCCCTCCCTGGCGACGTCTTTGGGATGTCCTAGCACAGGATTGCATGGCTGCCGACTCAGGGGCGGCTGGCCCGCCGATGGACGGGGAAGCGCGCGCGCCATATGCTGCATCAGGATTCAGCGAGCCAACGCCGGATTCAAAGGGCGCCAAGAGCCAACAAGCGCCAACAAGCGCGAAGAGGAAACCTTGAGGTCATGACGTCACCGATCGCGGGCGGCGTGGATTGCGACCTGCATCCAGCCGCTCCTCATCTGACCAGCCTTCTGCCCTATCTTAACGATTACTGGCGCGATCAGGTCACGACCCGCGGCATGACCGACCTGGTGTCGCAATCCTATCCGACCAACTCGCCGATCTCCTCGCGGCCGGACTGGCGCCCGGCGCAGGGCAAGCCTGGCTCGAGCCTTCAGGACATGCAGGCGCAGGCGCTCGACCGCTTCGCCGTCAGCTATGGCATCTGCAATCCGCTGTACGGCGTGCAGATGGTGTTCTCCGAGGACATGGCGGATGCGTTCTGCCGCGCGCTGAACGACTGGCTGGCCAAAGAATGGCTCGACAAGGACGCGCGGCTGCGCGGCTCGATCGTTATCCCGGTGCAGAGCATCGAGAAGTCGGTGGCGGAGATCGAGCGCTGCGCCAAAGACAAGCGCTTCGTCCAGGTGCTGATGCTGGTCATGGGCGACATGCCCTTGGGCAAGCGCGCCTACTGGCCGATCTACGCCGCCGCCGAGCGGCTGGGGTTGCCGATCGGAATTCACGCCGGCAGCGCCTATCACAACCCGCCGACCTCGGTCGGCTGGGGTTCCTATCACATCGAGGACTACGTCGCGCAGGCACAGGCGTTCCAGACCCAATTGACCAGCCTGATCGTCGAGGGCGTGTTCGCACGGCATCCTGACTTGAAGATGGTGATGCTGGAGTCCGGCTTCACCTGGCTGCCGGCCTATCTGTGGCGGCTGCACAAGTTCTGGCGTGGCGCGCGCATGGAAACGCCGTGGGTGGACCGCTCGCCCCAGGAAATTGTGCGCAGCAACATCCGCTTCTCGCTGCAGCCGGTCGATGCGCCGCCGGACCCGGCGATCCTGAATCGGCTGTTCGACCATATGCAGTCGGATGAATTGCTCCTATTCTCGACCGATTATCCGCACTGGCAATTCGACGGCGACGCGGTGCTGCCCGAGGGAATATCTTCAGATCTCGTGCGCAAGATCATGATCGACAACCCGCACGCGACCTATCCCCGCCTAAGGCAACCGGCGGTCAAGGAGACGACGCCATGAACGTGCAGTTTCGTGACCGTCCGGAGCCGGCATCGTCGGCGAGCGTCAAGACTGCGATTGCCGATTGCGATATCCATCCGGCGCGCGCGACCAAAGACGAGCTGTACCCGTTCCTCGCCAAGCGCTGGCACGACCATCTCGAAACCTATGGCGTCCACGCCTATCAGGGCATGATGGAAGGCCCACCCTATCCCAAGACGCAGCCGAATGCGTCGCGCCGCGACGCCTGGCCGCCGGAAGGCGGGCAGCAGGGCTCGTCGCTGTCGTTCATGCAGAAGCAGCATCTCGATCCCAACAATGTGGCGCTCGGCGTGCTCAACCCGCTCGGCGCCACCGGGCAGGGCATGCGCAATCACGATCTTTCCGCTGCGCTGGCGACCGCCATCAACGACTGGCAGATCGAGAAGTGGACCAGCAAGGACAGCCGGCTGAAAGCTTCCGTCGTGGTCGCCAACGAGGACGGCATGGCGGCTGCCGCCGAAATCCGCAAGCGTGCCGGAGACAAGAACTTCGTCCAGGTGCTCTTGCTCAGCCGCAACGTAGAGCCGCTCGGCCAGCGCCGCTATTGGCCGATCTACCAGGCGGCGGAGGAAGCCGGCCTTCCGGTCGGCGTTCACGCCTTCGGCTTCGGCGGCAATCCGATCACCGCGTCGGGCTGGCCGAGCTACTACATCGAGGAGATGGTCGGCCATTCGCAGTGCCAGCAGACCGCGCTTGCCAGCCTCGTGCTGGAAGGCGTGTTCGAACGGCACCCGAAACTGAAGATGATCATGATCGAGGCCGGGTTCGGGTGGGCGCCGTCGCTGTCGTGGCGGCTTGACAAGGTCTTCGAGAAGCTGCGCAGCGAGGTGCCGCATCTGAAGCGCCGGCCGTCGGAATATATCCGCGACCACATCTTCTGGACCACGCAGCCGATGGAAGACCCGGAGCGCCGCGACCACCTGTTTGACGTGATCGACTGGATCGGCTGGGACAAGCTCTTGTTCGCGACCGACTATCCGCACTGGGATTACGACGAACCGTCGCGGGTGCTGCCGGCCGGCGTCAGCGACGCCAACCGCGAAGCGTTTTATCTGACCAACGCGCAGAAGCTTTACGGACTTATTTGATGGCCCGACATGTCATCGCCCCTGTGGATGAACTGCCGCCGGGCACCCGCAAATTCCTCACCATCGACGAGCGTCCGATCGCGATCTTCAACATCAACGGCGAATTCTTCGGCCTGTTGAACCGCTGCCCGCATCAGGGCGCCGCGCTATGCGAAGGCCCGCTGATCGGGCTTGCGCAGTCCTCCGATCCCGGCGAGATCGAATACACAAGGCACGGCGAAATCCTGCGCTGCCCCTGGCACGGCTGGGAGTTCGACATCCGCACCGGGCAATCGTATTGCGACCCCAAAAAATTCCGCACCCGCGCCTATCCGGTCAATGTCGAGCCGGGCACGAATGTCGTGAAGGGGCCGTATGTCGCGGAGACCTTGGCGGTGTCGGTGGAGAGCGATTACGTCGTGGTGGACCTGTAGGGCGGCGGGGGCTCTTGAGGAGCCCTCATCCTGAGGAGCGCGCTCTTGCGCGCGTCTCGAAGGACGAGGGCGGGCTCACCCTTCGAGACGCGGCCAAGTGGCCGCTCCTCAGGGTGAGGACATCGACTTCGTCATTGCGAGGAGCACTCTTGTCCGCCGAAGCGCGCCTTCGGGCGAAGGCGGATGCGACGAAGCAATTCATTCTTCCTTTGCTTTGTCAGAATGGATTGCTGCGCGGAGCCTGTCATCGGGCGCGCATTCGCGCGACCCGTTGATAGGCTAACCGTATGCTCCACCATCCGCCGCTTCTTTGCCCCTAACCGGACATCCCGCCGACATCAAGGCGCAGGAATTGTCCCGGCTCGGGCTTACTGCACTTCCAAAGCTTTACCAAGCTGCTACATTGAATAGCGCTTTCGGCGGAACACCATGCTTGGTCCAGATTTCAATCGAGTCCCATATGAAGAAATGGGTGGAGCAACGCCAGTGCCAATTTTCCTCGACCGACACGATCTCTCAGGCCTGACAGCTTCCGATATCGCCGAGGCGCATCGAAAAGACCTGGAAGTGCAAGATCAATACGGAGTTCGCTTCTTGACGTATTGGTTTGATGAATCGCGTGGTACGGGCTTCTGTCTCATTGACGCGCCGGATATCCAGACTGCGATGCGGGTTCATGACGAAGCGCACGGCGAAGTGGCAAAAGATGTGATCGAAGTGGACATCTCAGCCGTTCAGGCGTTTCTGGGGAGAGTGTCTGATCCGGAGCCGAGCGGCGAGGCAAGCAACGTCACAATCGATTCGGCCCTGCGGGCCATTATGTTCACCGACATCGTTGGCTCTACCAGCATGACAGAGCGTCTTGGCGATGCCCGATCTGTGGAGATGGTTAGGGCACATGACGCGCTGGTTCGCCGCGCATTGAAGGACAAGGGTGGGCATGTAGTGAAGCACACTGGCGACGGCATCATGGCATCCTTTGCCGACGCGGCCGCTTCCGTGCAATGCGCGCGCGCCATCCAGCAAGCGTTTGAAGCCTTCAATCTGGCAAGCAAGGAGAAGCTTCGAGTGCGAATTGGTATCGACGTTGGAGAACCGATTGCGGACAGCAGCGACCTTTTTGGTGCGACCGTTCAACTGGCTGCTCGTTTGTGTCAGTTGGCCGAGCCCGATGCCATTCTTGTATCAAGTGCCGTTCAGGATCGCATTCGGGATCGCTTGCATGTCACAAACATTGGTCCCTGCTATCTCAAAGGCTTCCTGCAGCCTGTTGATGTTTACGGAATCGAATGGCGCTAACTGTCGCGGCTGCCGACGACGTACCGAATGAGGCAACGACGTCCCCGAGTCGGACCCATAGCGGACGTTCGCTAAACGGCCGGGCAATCATCCGTATCGCATCGGTCCCGGCTGAGAGGGCCGAAAAAGACTTGTTGCCATCCGCGTTGATCTCATTGCTCAAAACCACCGGTCAAATCGTGACCTGCGTTCCCACTTCGACCACCCGCCCGGTCGGTATCTGAAAATAGTCGGTCGCATCATTGGCCGAACGGCTGAGCGCTATGAACAGGTGATCCTGCCAGCGCGGCATGCCCGAATGGGCCGCAGGCTTGAGCGCGCGGCGCGAAAGAAAGAACGAGGTCGACATGATGTCGAACTGCCAGCCCAGCTTGCGCGCAATCGCCAGCGCCTTGGGCACGTTGGGCGACTCCATAAATCCAAACCGCAGCAACACCTTGGAAAAGGTTGGACTGATCTCCTCAAACCGAACCCGTTCTGCCGGATCGATCCGCGGCGTCGGCGCGGTTTCGATGGTAAGAATGACGTTCTTTTCATGCAGCACTTTGTAGTGCTTGAGGCTGTGCATCAGGGCGGTCGGCGCGCTGGCGGGATCGCTGGTCAGGAATACGGCGGTGCCGGGCACCCGCTGCGGCGGCCGCTTCTCCAGCATCGCCACCAGTTCGGCCAGCGGCAATTCCAGCTTGCGCGACTTGTCGAACAGCAATCTGCTGCCACGGCGCCAGGTGTACATCAGCAACATCACCACCGATCCCAGCGCCAGCGGCATCCATCCGCCTTCGAAGACCTTCAGCAGATTCGCCGCCAGAAACGTCAGGTCGAGCGCGAGAAGCGGCGCGAGGACTGCGATCGCCGCGATTGCCGACCAGCGCCAGACCTTCCAGATTACCACGAAGGCCATCAGCGTCGTGACCACCATCGTGCCGGTGACCGCGATGCCGTAAGCGGAAGCGAGCGCGCTTGACGACCGAAACAGCAACACGAGCAACAGCACGCCGATCAGCAACAGCGTATTGACCTTCGGCATGAAAATCTGCCCGATCAACGATTCCGACGTGTGCCGGATTTCAAGACGCGGCAACAAGCCGAGCTGAATCGCCTGTTGGGTAATGGAGTAAGCCCCGGTGATGACCGCCTGGCTCGCGATGACTGTTGCCGCAGTCGCCAGCGCGATCATCGGCAGCAGCGCCCAGTCCGGATAGAGCAGGAAGAACGGATTTTCGATCGCCTTCGGATCTGCGAGCACAAGGGCGCCCTGACCCAGATAGTTGATCGTCAACGCCGGCAGCGCCACGCCGAGCCAGGCGGCGCGGATTGGACCCTTGCCGAAATGCCCAAGGTCCGCATACAGGGCTTCCGAGCCGGTTACGACCAGAAAGACCGCGCCCAGCGTCATAAATCCGATCATTCCATGGTTCAGCAGGAAGCTCAGACCATAGAAGGGATTGAAGGCCAGCAGCACGGCGGGATTTTGCATGATCTGCAGCAAGCCTGCGCCCGCGATAGCGATGAACCAGACGAGCGTAACCGGTCCGAAGAATGCAGCCACTTTCGCGGTGCCGCGCGACTGCACGGCAAACAGTGTTATGAGAATCAGCGCCGTTATCGGAACGACATAGGCATCGAGCGCCGGCGTTGCGAGCTTCAGCCCTTCGATCGCCGACAGCACTGACAGCGCCGGCGTGATGATTGCGTCGCCATAGAACAGGGCTCCGCTGATAATACCGAGCAATACCAGGATCGAGCTGCCGCCCACGGCGCGGTTGGCCAGCGCCATCAATGCGAGCGTGCCGCCCTCGCCGTTGTTATCCGCGCGCAGCAGGATCACGACATATTTGAGCGTCACCACCAGGAAAAGCGCCCAGATGATCAATGACAGGATGCCGAGCACAACGGCTTCGCTTGCCGGAGCGCCCGGGCCAACCGCCGCTAGCACCGACTCGCGGACGGCGTATAGCGGGCTGGTGCCGATATCGCCGTAGACGACACCGATCGCCCCGAGTGTCAGCCCCCAAAACCCCGCGCGAGGATGTTCCAAGGGCTGCGCTTCAGAAGGTGAGGAATCTGCGGAAGTGGAGATACTGCTGTTCATTGCGACCCCTCGCGGTGAATTTGAGCAGGCGCGAATGCGCCCTTTGCGGGACGATGGAGAGTGGCGATCTGGTCGTAGCAAGCCAGCCGCGCGTGGTCGTCGGCGATCGAGATGCAAGGCGCGAGCCTTTCACCGGGCCCGTCGCCGTCGGCCGGCCCCAACGCCCACATCGCACAGACAACCACGCCTATCCCGATGAGCCCGAGAACGACGGGAAGCACGTTGCCACGAGCCGGCAAGTCCCAGGATTCGTCCAACCATTCATGCGGTTTTCCAAAGTGCCTCACGGAAGCACGTCCTCATCGAGAAGCAGGGCAAGCGCCTCCGATATCGGCGGATCAGGCTAAACTCTCAATGCGGGAATGCAGCCGACTGCATAAAGGACATATAAAGATGCGACCGTAGCCGGGCCCGCCAGGACAATCGGGTTTATTTGGCTGAAGATCACAAGACTATTGCGCGCCGATCTCGGCGATCCGATACCCGATGCCCGGCTCAGTAATGATGATGCGCGGATCGCCGGGATCTTTCTCGATTTTCTGCCTGATCTGACCGATATAGACCCGCAGATATTGGGTGTCTGTTGCGTGAGCCGGGCCCCATATCGCGGTCAAGATCTGCCGGTGGGTAACCACCTTGCCGGCATGTTTCGCGAGGAATGAAAGAAGTTCGAACTCTTTCGGGGTCAGCCTGACTTCCGCGCCGGCGCGCATGACACAATGGCGGATATTGTCGATTTCAACGTCCGCGGTTCGCAGCACCGGAGTTTCGGCGACGCGCTCCATTCGATGCCGAAGCGCCGTCCTCATTCGTGCCAGGAGCTCGCCGACGCCAAACGGCTTGTTGACGAAATCGTCCGCGCCCAAATCCAGTGCTTCGATCTTCTCGGCCTCGCGGTCGCGTGCCGACAATATGACGATTGGTACGTCGGACCACGACCGCACGTGCCGGATCACTTCCTTGCCGTCGCCATCGGGCAGCCCGAGATCGAGGACAACGATATCTGGACTTTCCGTCGCGATGCACTTGATCGATTCGGCGATCGTTCCGGCGCTGATGAAATGATAATTGTTGGCTTCCAGCACAGGCTTCAGCAATCGCAAAATAGCCGGCTCGTCATCGACAACCAACGCGCGGACTCGGCTGGTCATGGAGATTGCTCACGCAGAAATGTCAGAATCATGCGAGTGCCCCTGCCGTCTGCGACCGGACTTTCGGCCGCGATTGAACCGCCGTGCGCCTCGACGATACCTTTTGCGATTGCGAGCCCAAGACCAGTCCCGCCGGGTTTGCCCCCGCTACGCCCGTTACCGATACGCCCCTGCACGAATTTTTCGAACACGCGAGGCATGATCTCCGCTTGTATGCCCGGCCCGTCATCGGTGACGCGGATTGAAACCGATTGTTGCGTCACGATCGCGTCGATCACCAGACGCGTTCCTTCTGGCGCATGCGACACGACATTGTTCACCACATTCCCCACAGCTTGCTCAATCAAGCTTGCGTCGGCGCGGATCAGTGGAAGTGTTGCCGGCAAGTCCAGCTCGGCTGCCAGTGCCGCCCCGCGTCGCTTCGTGGCATTCATCACTCGCTCGATGATTTCGCGCAAATCGACCCAGTCCTTCCGCAACTCCAGGGCGCCGGCGTCGATGCGGGTCATCGCGAGCAGATTTCGGACCATCTCGTCGAGCCCTTCGGCTTCGGCCTTGATCTCCCGGAGCAACCCGGTTTTGGCATCGGTATCGAATCTGTCGCCGAAATCAAGCAAACTTGTTGCCGATCCCAGTATCGAGGCGAGGGGGGTGCGGAAATCGTGAGAGACCGATGCCAGCAATATGTTTCGTACGCGCTCCGCCTCGGCCGCGCTACGCGCCGCCATCATTTCGTCGGCCAGAAAAACACGATCAAAAGCCGCCGCGGTCTGTTCGGCAAGCGTCCCGAGCAGCGCACGAGCTTCTGCATCGAACGGATCATTGCTGATGTTCCTCGCGATCCCGACGACACCAAACGATCCTCGTTGGGTACGAAGCGGAATGAAATGCCATTGGCTGCCGGGCAAGACACGTGTATCAAAACCGGCAGGTTCATTGTGTGCAAACGCCAGCCGCGCCGCATTCCAAGTCGCCGCGTCCAGACTGTCATCCGGCGGCCATGCTGCGGCCAGCGACAATTCACCGTTCCCGCTAAGGAGAATGACCGCGGGCCGTCGCAGACTCACATGGATTTCACCGGCCGCTCCGTCGGCGACCGCGTCGATGCTTGTGAGGCCTGAAAGCTTCCAGGTAAATTCGTAGAGCCGTCGAGTCGCAATCATTCGCTCGTTTGCCGCGCGAGCTTGATCGCGGATGCGTCCGGCAAGGGCGGATGTCACGATCGCAACGATCAGGAATATGATCAGAGACAGGAGCTCGGAGGGCTCGGTGATCTGAAAGGTATAAAGCGGCTCGATAAAGAAGAAGTCGTACGCCAGGAAGGAAAGGACGGACGCATAGATTGCCAACCGCATTCCGAAGCTGACGGCCGAAAACAGGACGGCCAACAGAAAGACCATGGAAATGTTCGGCAGCGGCGCCATCGCCGAAAACAGTCGGCCCGCAAGCGTTGCGATTGCCACGGCAACCGTCGACGCCACAATCGCCACGGCATGCTGTGACCTCAGGGCCTGCAGCCACCGGTCTCTTTTGATCACCGCCCTTGGGCGCCGCAATGAGGCACCCTCACTTTCGCATTCTGCATAATCCTAGACCTGATAAGGTCGCTCGTGAAGAGAAACCCGGCCAGCGCTACTTGGCGGGCCGTAGCATAGGGCGGTCGTAGTCGGCAATTGGCACCTTTCGGACATGCCGGGGCGGCCTGACAATGTCCGTTCACACGGGCAGACCGGAAGTGGCCCGTCAGCAGTCAAAATGGCGCTATTGACCCTGGGCGACCATGCGGCCTGCGCGCGGCGCGCCGTGTCTTACCACCAGCCCCGTTGCATCGGATAGTAGGGCTGGCCGCCGCGCCGGCGCGTGTTGCCAGGTTGGGGCTCCGGATTGGGCTGGAAAAAGAAGCCGAAGCCGTCGTCGCCCCAGCCGTTGCGGCTCGCGACGTCGATAACGGGCGTGGGCTTGCGCGTGATAAAACCGCCTTGCGGCTGAGTGCTCAGCACCGCGACGAATTCGGTGCGATAGTTGGTCTCTGCGCTCAGCGGCTCGTCCGAGATGACGATCGAGGATCGCGGCGATGCGGTCGGAGCGATGCGATCGAGTACCGCCTGCGGGATGGTGATGCGGTCGAGCGCGCTCTTGGCGTTGTCCGCGTTGTCGATCGTGACCGCGGTCCAGCGCAGGCCCGCGTCGTTGCGCGCCATCGCCGTGAACACATGCGTGCCGATCCGCTTGTCGGGATCGCGGATCGTGACCGGAACCTCGATGGTCGCATCGAACACCTCGCCGCCCCCGTCCGGCGCCGGCTTATGCGTGTTGCGCCGCACGTAAAGCTTCTGCGTCGCGCGGCTGATGAAGATCGACGCCGGCTCGAGCGCGAGCTTCGCCTCGCTTGCCGCTTTGGCGGTGTCGGCCTTCCTCGTCGCGGCCGCCTTGGCGACGTCTTTTGCGGCGGCGGCGGCCTCAAGCTTCGGCTGCACGTCGGCCCTGGCGGTATCGAGCTGCGCGCTGAGGTCCGCGGCCCTGGTGGCGGCCTTCTGCTTGAGGTCCTCGGCCCGCGCCCTGGCCTCGTCCGTCTTCGCGGCGGCGAGCGCCTTGTCGGCGTTGGCGAGCTCGGCGTCGGCGCGGGTCGTGAGCCCCTCTAGCTTGCGCAGCGACGCCTTCAGCGACGCCGCCTCGCGCGGTGCTTTCGCGGCGGCTTTCTTCGCCTCGCCGGCTGACCTCGCAGCCTCGGCCGCCTCGCGCGCGAGCGCCTCGGCCTTGGCCGGCGCGGCCGCGATGGCCTCCCGATTCGGCACGAACAGCGCCGGATGGGAGAACTCGACTGGCTCGGCATTATCAGGCGAGATGATCACGCGCATCCCGATCCACGTCTTTTCGAACAGCTTCTCGGCAAAGCCATAGGGCATCCGCACGCAGCCGTGCGAGGCCGCATATCCGGGCAGCGGCCCGCCGTGCAGCGCGATACCGTTCCAGGTGATGCGCTGCATGTTCGGCATCCAGGCATCGTCATACATGGTCGAGTGGTGATCCTTGTCCTTCTCCAGGACGGCGAAGACGCCGGCCGGCGTCTCGCGTCCCGTAGTGCCGGTCGATACCGGCGCGCGCAGGATCCAGCCGTCGGCGTCGTAGAAGGTCACCTGCTGGC
>JBAQER010000923.1:0-7130 GCA_049286845.1 Bradyrhizobium sp. | reverse complement strand
CGGCGCAAGGAATACACCGTGATCGGCGACACCGTGAACTTCGCCGCGCGGCTGGAAGCGCTCAACAAGGACTTCAATTCGCAGTTCCTGATTTCGGCCGACGTTCGCAACGCGCTCGGCGATGATGGCAGCGATGCGGTGCCGCTCGGCGAAGTCGCGATCAGGGGCTATGAGCGGCCGATGGCCGTGTGGCAGTTGGGGTGAGTGAGGCGATCCGCTTATCGCAACAACTCGTCATGCCCGGGCTTGACCCGGGCATCCACGCCTTACCTGTATCGCGGCGCCAAAGACGTGGATGGCCGGGTCAAGCCCGGCCATGACGGAGAGGTAGAAACGTTTCCTTAAACCTGCCTCGCGGCCAAATTCTCCACCTTCACCCCGTCGCGCTGCTCGATGATCTCGGCGATCCATTGCCGGTGGCACTCGCGGTGATCGCGCTCGTAGCAGAGGATGCAGACCGGTCCGGATTTTTTCACCAGCGCCGACAGCTCGTCGAGCTCCTCCCGCGCCTGCGGCGTCTTAAGGTGCCTGGCATAGATCTTGTGCAGCGCCTCGAACTTTCCGCTCCGCGCGGCCTCGCGGCCGTCCTTGGGCGTGCCGAGCCCGCGCAGATGCAGGTAGGAGATGCCGCGCTCGTCCAGCCCGGCGGCGAGCTGGTTCTTGGAAAAGCCGGGGCGGCGGGAGGCCGCGACCGCGCGCACGTCCACCAGCAGCTTCACGCCGGCTTGCTCGAGTTCGTCGAGCACCGCCTTGGCGGGCGTCTGTTCGTAGCCGATGGTGAAGAGGCGGCTGGTCTTGCGTGGCAAAGCTTTGCGTACCATGTCGGCGTCCCGGCGTTTGATTCATCGGCGCAAGGCTATGCCGTCGCCCGCCGGATTTCCATAACCGCCGAGGTTATGCGAGGCCCGGCATCCGTTGCCGCCGGCCGCGGCATGTCGCATAGTCGGCTCCGAAAAAAGAGCCTGTCGAAGGCCGGTCTCATTCCGGGGGGAATACGATGATCCGATTTCGCCGCTCGCTGGCATGGATCGCCGCTGTGCTTGCGCCGCTCGCGCTCGGTGCAGTGGCGGCGCAGGCGCAAGGCAGCTATCCCGACCGTCCCGTCAAGATCATCGTGCCGATCGGCCCGGGCGGCAGCTACGACCTGGTCGGCCGTTACCTCGCCGACGTGCTGTCAAAACGCATGGGCCAGACCTTCGTGGTCGAGAACAAGCCCGGCGCCGGCACCGTCGTGGGCACCCAAGCTGCGGCCCAGAGCGAGCCGGACGGCTACACGCTGCTGGTCGGCGGGCTCTCCAACATGGCCTTCAATTCGGCGCTGTATTCCAAGCTCGGCTACGATCCCCTGAAGGATTTCGTCCCGGTCGCACTGGTCTATAAGTTCGGCTATGTGATGGTCGGCCGCAAGGATCTGCCGCAGGCGAGCCTCAAGGACATCATCGCGGCGGCGAAGGCCGAGCCGGGCTCGATCACGGTGGCGACCGCGGGCGTCGGAACCGGCCAGCATCTGGTGGCGGCAGCCTTCATGAAAGCCGCCGGCGTGAAGTTCCTGGAAGTGCCTTACAAGGGCTCGCCGCCGGCCTTCACCGACCTGCTGGCAGGCCGCATCGATCTGTTCTTCGATTCGATCGCGGCGGGCCTGCCTTACGTGCGGTCGGGACAGGCGAGGGGCATCGCCGTGCTGTCGTCGAAGCGCAGCCCGCTCGCGCCCGACGTGCCCACGATGTCGGAGGCCGGCGTGCCCGGGCTCGATGTCGATTCCTGGCTCGGTGTTTTTGTCAGCGCCAAGACCCCGCCGGAAGCGATCGCCAGGCTGCGGAAGGAAATCCGCGCCTCGCTGCCGGACCTCAAGGAGCGTTTCGAGAAGAGCGGCGGCGAGGTGTGGGACCTGCCGGACGACAAGCTCAACGCCTTCGTCGTTTCCGAATACGAGACCTGGACCAGGCTGATCCGCGAGGCCGGCATCAAGCTGGATTAGGGCGGATCACTTCACCCGCGCGATCAGCTCCATCGCGCCGGCCGGTGCGCGCACCTTGCCCTCGTGGATGACGTAGGCGAACACGTCGCGCGGTGTCTTCTTTGCAGCCTTGGGATCGACCCGCGGCAGGTCGTCCGGCTCGCCACCGTCGGCCCAGGTCTGGAAGCGCGTGGCCCAGGCGTCGAGCGCCTTCGGCGGATAGCAGGTCTTCAGCTCATCATTGCCCTTCTGCAGCCGCGCATAGACGAAATCGCCGGTGATGTCAGCGATCGCCGGATACTTGCCGTGCTCGGCGAACACCACAGGCGTTTCGAATTGGCGCAGCAGCGCGATGAAATCCGGCACGCAAAAACTGTCGTGGCGCACCTCGACCACATGGCGCAGCGCGCGGCCTTCGAGGCTGCGCGGCAACAGTTCGAGGAATTTGCCGAAATCGGCCTCGTCAAATTTCTTGGTAGGCGCGAATTGCCAGAGCACCGGACCGAGCCGGTCGCCGAGCTCCAGCACGCCGGAATCGTAGAACCGTTTCACCGAATCGCCGGCCTCCGCCAGCACCCGCCGGTTGGTGGCGAAGCGCGGCCCCTTCAGCGAGAACACGAACCCGTCAGGCACCTCGCGCGCCCATTTGCGGAAGCTTTCCGGCTTCTGCGAGCCGTAATAGGTGCCGTTGATCTCGATCGAAGTTAGTTTCGACGCGGCGTATTCCAGCTCCTTCGCCTGCGTCAGTTTTTCCGGATAAAACACCCCGCGCCACGGCGCAAAGGTCCAGCCGCCGACGCCGATGTAGATATGGCCGGACGATTTGGAGGCAGACTTCGGGGGCTTGGTCACGGGGAGTCTCGTCGGGAAAGAGGGAAGAAACCTGTCGCATCGAGTCTAATCAAATGAGGCCTGATTGGCCAGTTCACCGGAGCGGACCGCGCCGCCGGCATAGGCCCCCCGTCTTGTGCGCCCGCTCCACCAAGCTAGGATGGGCGATGGCTTTCTGGAACGAAAGAAACAGGCTTAAGATAGCGGCGGGGATGGACAGGCAGCACCGGCGCGTTGCCGATCAGCCGGCCTCGGTGAGGCGACCAGGGAAGTAGCAGGATGGATTCGGAATCTATCGCAAAACTGTTGGGCGGAATCATCGCAGCGGTGGTGCTGGTGATTGCGTTCGTCTTTGGACCGGTCGGACAGATGGGCAAGCCGGCCAAGGAGGTTCAGAAGATCGAGGCTCCGAAGGCCCCCGCCGCGCCTGCCGTCCGGGGTCCGGTGGTGCGGGAAGTGCCGCAGTAGCCAAAGCCCGCAAGGGGGCCGCGGCGCAGCGGGATTTAGCGCGCTGCCGGCGGCGGCTTCGAAGGCGTGAACGCCTTCATGACAAGCTCGCTGTAGAGTTCGCGAATCTTCCGCGAATCCGCAGCGTAGGTCTCGTAAGCCTGCCTGGCGAATTCGCTCTGGATCTCGAGCGCCTTGTCCAATGAGCGCACGCCGGAGAGCTTCTCGACAAAGCACCGGGCCTCTTCGAGGGATTTCATGGTGTAGTCGCTGTAGGCCGTCGCGATCGTCTGCAAGCCGATCGAGGGAGTGTCGGCCGGCGCGACCGCGCCGATCTGGGAGGTGGTTGGCGCGGCTGCTGCTTCGACCGGCTCCTTGGCGGCCTGCTGCTGCTCCAGGTCCTGGCTCCGCTGTTGTTCCGCCTTCCGGTTCCGCCGGCCGGACTTTCCCCCCGACTTTTTCTGGTCTGCACTCGACATTTCCAGGATCCCCGTTTTCCAAACCAAAGTCGCAAAGTCCGTCATGTTTGCGCTGGAATCGCGGTTCCGGATTGTCCCTTGCGAGGCGCTGGCGTGGTGACATTTGGAAATTCGCAAGACCTGGCGACAAGACCTGGCGAGGAGGCTATTGAACGCTGCCTAAGGAGCGCGAAAGGAACCTGGGGGCGGGCACCACGCGCGCTCTGCCCCCTTGCGGAACGGCCTGACCGTTCCTATCTAATTTCTAACGGCGACGTTGATGCTTCATAGCTCCGGCGCTGGGACGACCACGGAATGGTAAGGCAGCGCCGGATGTACGCGCGCCCTCTGTTCGTGGTCGTTGGCATTTTTGGGCCTGTTTTGGCCCGTTTTGAGCCCTCCGGACCGCGCTTTGCCTTGGGGCTTCCCTTGGCCTCCCTTGGCTTCCCCTGACGCTATCGGATATACGCTGGCGGCATGAATGAAGCCATCAGACCGGGCCCCGAAACCCAGCCGCAATCAGCTATTGCGCCCCGGATTTCGGTCGTCGTCCCCACCTTCAACGAGCGCGACAACGTCACCACGCTGTACCGGCGGCTGGAGGCGACGTTCGCCGGCATTCCCTTCGAAGTCATCTTCGTCGACGACAATTCCCCCGATGGAACCTGGGAGGTGGTGCGCGGCCTGGCGCGGGCCGATACCCGCGTCCGCTGCATCCGGCGGATCGGACGGCGTGGGCTGTCCGGCGCCTGCATCGAGGGCATCCTGGCTTCCAGCGCGCCGTGCGCCGCCGTGATCGACGCCGACTTGCAGCACGACGAGACACAATTGCCGAAGATGCTGGCGCTGCTGCAAAGCGGCGAATTCGATCTCGTGGTCGGCAGCCGCTACATCGAAGGCGGCAGCGCCGACAGCTTCAACCGGCAGCGGGCCGGGGCCAGCCAGCTTGCGACCGAAGTCGCCAAACGCGTGCTGCGGGTGAAGATCGCCGATCCCATGAGCGGCTTCTTCATGATCCGCCGCGACCGCTTCGAACAACTGGCGCCGCAGCTCTCGACGCAGGGCTTCAAGATCCTGCTCGACATCGTCGCCACCGCGCGCGGCGAACTGCGGGTCAAGGAAATTCCCTTCACCTTCGGAACCCGGCTGCACGGCGAGAGCAAGCTCGATTCCATGGTGGCGCTGGATTTCCTCGGCCTCGTGCTGGCGAAGCTGACCAACGACATCGTGTCGCTGCGCTTCCTGCTGTTCGCGATGGTCGGCTCGATCGGCCTCGTCGTGCACCTGGCAACGCTGAAGGTCGCGCTCGACGTTTTCAACGTGCCGTTTCCGCATGCGCAGGCGGCCGGCGCAGTCGTCGCCATGACCAGCAATTTCATCCTGAACAATTTTCTCACCTATCGCGACCAGCGGCTGAAGGGCTTTGCGATCCTGCGCGGGTTGTTGCTGTTTTATCTGGTTTGCAGCGTCGGCCTCGTCGCCAATGTCGGCGTCGCGTTCTCGGTCTACGATCAGGAGCCGATCTGGTGGCTGGCGGGCGCGGCGGGCGCGCTGATGGGCGTGGTATGGAATTACGCGATGTCCGGGTTGTTCGTCTGGCGCAAGCGATGATCGGAAAATGAGTTCGAACGAGGCGCGACTCGCCCGCAACACGGCGCTTACGGTGTTGGCGCTGGTGGTGTTGCGGCTGGTCGCCGCCGCCTGGACGCCGCTGACCTTCGACGAGGCCTATTACTGGATGTGGTCGAAGCATCTGGCCTTCGGCTACTACGATCATCCGCCTGCGGTGGCGTTCGTGATCCGGGCGGGCACCATGATCGCGGGCGATACCGAACTCGGCGTGCGGCTGGCGTCGATCCTGCTGGCGCTGCCGATGAGTTTTGCGGTGTACCGCACCGCCGCCATCCTGTTCGGCGGCCAGCGGGTGGCGGCGACCGCCACCGTCCTGCTCAACCTCACTCTGATGGCCGCGGTCGGCACCTTGATCGTCACGCCGGATGCGCCGCTCTTGGTGGCCTCGAGCTTCGTGCTGTTCTTTCTGGCCAAGGTGCTGGAGACCGGGCGCGGCGCCTGGTGGCTCGCCGTCGGGGCCGCGGTCGGCACCGCTCTGCTTTCAAAATACACTGCGATGTTTTTCGGCGCGGCGATTTTGATCTGGCTCGCAGCGGTTCCGAAATTGCGGCGCTGGCTGGTCTCGCCCTGGCCCTATCTCGGCGGGCTCGTGGCACTGGCGATCTTTGCCCCCGTGATCCTCTGGAACGCCGATCACCACTGGGTCTCCTTCATCAAGCAGATCGGCCGCGCCAGGATCGAGGATTTCAGGCCGGCCTTCATCGGTGAGCTGGTTCCGACCCAGGTCGCGTTTGCTACGCCCCTGGTATTCATCCTCGGCGCGATGGGGCTGCACGCCCTGGTCTGGCGCGATGCCGGAGCGTACGCCGCGCGGATGCTGGTCAACACGATGTTCTGGACCATCGTGGTGTACTTCGTCTGGCATTCGCTGCATGCCCGGGTCGAGGCCAACTGGTTCGCGCCGGTCTATCCGGCATTTGCGATCGCCGCCGCGGTCGCCGCGCATCTGACGCGATGGGACCCGCGCCGCCAGCGCCTCGCCGATTTCTGCCTGCGCTGGGCGGCGCCGTCGGCGATCCCCATGTTCGTGTTGCTGATCGTGCAGGCCGATACCGGCGTGCTGACGGGCTATCGCCGCGACGCCACCGTGCGCAGCGTCGGCGTCGGCTGGCGCGAACTGGCCGGCGAGATCGAGGCGGTGCGCGTCCGCACTGGCGCGACTTGCGTGCTGGCGCCGGATTACGGCACCACCGGATGGCTCGCCTTCTATTTGCCGAAAGGAACTTGCGTGGTGCAGCCGACCCAGCGTATCCGCTGGGTCAACATGCCCGAGCCGTCCGAGGCGCAGTTGTCCGGCAAGCTGTTGTTCGTTGACGAGGCGCGGCCCGCCGGCCGCCGGTACTTGCAGCAAAATTATGCCAAGGCGGAGAAGGTGGCCGAACTCACGCGCAAGCGCGGCCCGCTCACCATCGAAACCTATTCGCTCGAGCTGCTCGAATCCCCAAAGGGCAGCGTGCTCGACCGCTCGCCGCCGCCGGAAATGCAGTAGGGGCGGGGCGCCGGGGCCTTTTGCGGCTCGTCATTGCCGAGCTTGACCCGGCAATCCATCTTCTTCGCAAGAGTCTCTTGAAGTCGGATGGATGCGCGGGTCAAGCCCGCGTATGACGACCGGAAAATATTTCTTCCACCCTGTCGGATCGATGCCTTCCCGAACGTCTTATAGCAAACCCCACTCGAACGGAGGTCATGCCATGAGCAGTTCCACTCTGAAGGTCGCCGGCAATTCCAGCCTGAAACCCGCCGCCGAGCTGGCGCGCGCCAGCGGCATGCGTTTTCCCAACGAGAGCGCGGAATATCGCCGCGCC
>JBAQER010000922.1:0-1589 GCA_049286845.1 Bradyrhizobium sp. | reverse complement strand
TCTACGCCGTGCCCTCGCTCTACACTGCCCTGCTCTCGCACCAGGACATCGGCAAAGGCGCCGGCTCCGACCGCTTACGCATATGTGTGTCGGCGGGGGAGGCGTTGCCGGCCCATATCGGCGAGCGCTGGCGCGAGATCGTCGGCGTCGACGTACTCGACGGCATCGGCTCCACCGAAATGCTGCAAACCTTCCTGAGCAACCGGCCGGGCGAAATCCGCTATGGCTCCACCGGCAAGCCGGTACCCGGCTACGACGCGCACATCGTCGACGAGAAGGGCCACGAACTCGGCACCGACGAGATCGGCGAGTTGATCGTGCGCGGGCCGACGGCCGGCGAAGGCTATTGGAACCAGCGCGCCAAGAGCCGCCGCACCTTCGTCGGCGAATGGACCTATACCGGCGACAAATATCGCCGCGATGCCGACGGTTACTATTATTACTGCGGCCGCACCGACGACATGTTCAAGGTGAGCGGCATGTGGGTGTCGCCATTCGACGTCGAGGCCGCCCTGGTGTCGCACGAAGCAGTGCTGGAGGCCGCCGTGATCGGCAAGCAGGATTCCGACGGGCTGGTGAAACCGAAGGCCTTCATCGTGCTCAAGACCGGCTATGTCGCCGACGAGCACCTGCTGGAAACGCTGAAAGTCCACGTCAAGCAGCAGGCCGGCCCCTGGAAATACCCGCGCTGGATCGACGTGCGCAGCGACCTGCCGCGCACCGCCTCCGGCAAGATCCAGCGCTTCAAACTGCGCGATGAGGATCTCTCAATTCCCTCCCCCTGAAAGGGGGAGGGTCAGGGAGGGGGTCTTTGTAAAGTTGACATGACCCCCACCCGCCCGCCTTCGCTACGCGGAGTTTATCATCGGGCCGGCCTTCGGCCGGACCCGTTGGGCGGGCGACCTCCCCCTTGCAGGGGGGGTAGAAGAATTACGCGATCTTCACGTATTCGAATTCGCCCGGTTTGTTGTCGATGCCGACCTTGGGCGGCGCGATCCAGCCGGCGAACTTGGCCGGCTCGAACTGCGGCTGCATCAGGCTTTCGATGAAATCGCGGTCGCTATCAGACGGCAGGAATTCGCCACGGCGTTTCGTCCATTCCGCGTCGCTGAGCAGGTTGCCCTCGACGTCCGTCATGACGCTGGCGAACTCGCCGATGTGGCGGTGGAAGGCGACGTGCGGCAGCTTGACCTGGAACGGGATGCCGAAGCTTTCGATCACCTTGTTCCAGCGGCCGACGCCGACATTGGCATCGACGACATAGTCGTCGCGCAGACGCATGTTGAGCGCGGAGAGCGCCGGCACATCCTCGTTCTGGATCTTGCCGTCGATCAGGCGCAGCACCGGATAGGTGCCGCTCTCGAGCTGGTGGTCGTCCTTGAGCCGGTCCTCGCGGTAGCGGCCCTTCAGGCCGCCATGGAAGGCATTGGCGGCATTGGTCGAAATCTCGTTGCCGAACAAATCGAGCGTCAGCGAGAAGTGCATGTTCGCCTTTTTCTGGATGGTCGGCAGGTCGATGACGCCGAGCTTGCGCACCGCCTCGATATTATTGGGATCGTTGATGCCGGCCTCTTTCATCGCCTCGCAGG
>JBAQER010000921.1:0-5132 GCA_049286845.1 Bradyrhizobium sp. | reverse complement strand
TGTTCATGGACCGCTACGACACATTCTGGCTGTCGCAGGCGCCGCGGGTGAGGCTGCCGGGCGGCGAACCCTGCTTCCCCGGCGTGCCGGCACGCTCGCCCGAGGAGATCCTGGCCGCCCATGGCCTCGAGGCCGGCGAGGCCCGGATGCTCGATCCCGCCTGCGGTGTCAGCGTCACGCCGTGGCGGCGTATCGCTCAGACATCGCCATAGGCGGGCTCCGGCGTCTCCGAGGACCGGCCATAGCCGGCGATGATGAACAGCGCGCCGATGATCGAGAGATTCTTCAGCGCATCCACCAGGCTCTTGGCGCTTTCCGGCGGCGACTGATTCCAGAAATCGTGGAAGTAGAAGGTTGCCGTGGCCACGAAGATGATCAGGAGAATGGCGAAGAACCGCGCACCGAAATTGAGCGCAATCATCAATCCGGCAATCACCTCGAAGGCGCCGACGGCAATGGCGAGCATCTGCGGCGTGGTCATCCCCGTCATCGTTTCCATCTGCGCGGTATAGGGCGCGAGCAGAGCGGGAATGGCAACCTTGGCTGCGATGAATTCCGACGTGGCCTGGATGCCGAAAAGCTTGGTTGCTCCCGTATAGATAAATAGCACGGCGAACAGAATTCGCCCGAAAGTAACAAACGCTGGCATGGTTGGCCTCGTTGAATGCTGCAAATGCCGTTGTCGCGGCGGCGAAGCGATTATGGGCGCTCCGCCTCGGCTTTTCAAACAGTCAAATCGATCCGAACCTCCGACGGCTGCAACCGCAACCGGTCGACCGCCGCCCTAGCCAAACAGGCTCGGTTGCTGGCGGCCGGCGCGCTCCTGGGCTTCGACCGCGGCAACCGCCGTCATATTGAGAATGCCGCGTGCCGTCACCGAGGGGGTGAGGATGTGGGCCGGGCGCGAGGGCCCGATCAGGATCGGCCCCACCGGAAGCGCGTCGGCCAGTACCTTGATCATCTGATAGGCGACGTTGGCGGTATCGAGGTTCGGCATGATCAGGATATTGGCGACGCCTTCCAGCTTCGAATGCGGCAGGATCAGTTTGCGCGCGGCTTCGGAGAGCGCGGTATCGCCCTGCATCTCGCCGTCGGCTTCGATCTCCGGATGGTTCTCCTTCAACAGCGCGGTGGCGCGGCGCATCTTGCGCGAGGAGTCGGTGTCGTAGCTGCCGAAATCGGAATGCGAGACGAAGGCGACCTTGGGCTTGATGTTGAAGCGCTGGACATGGATCGCCGCCAGCGCCGCCACTTCCGCAAGCTCCTCGGCGCTCGGGTTCGGCCGCACCTGCGTATCGGTGATGAAATAGGCCCCCTTGCTGGTGATCATCAGCGCCAGTGCAGCGAAATCGCTGACGCCGGGCAGGAAGCCGACGATCTCGCGGACATGGCGCAAATGGCTCATGTAGCGGCCCTCGACGCCGCAGATCATGGCGTCGGCCTCGCCGCGCACCACCGCCAGCGCGGCAATGACGGTAGCGTTGGTACGCACTACCGTGCGCGCGGCGTCCGGGGTCACGCCGTGCCGGCCGGCGACATCGATGTAGGACTGGACATAGGACCGGTAGCGCGGATCGTCTTCGGGATTGACCAGATCGAAATCACGTCCCGCCTTGATGGCGAGGCCGTAGCGCTTGATGCGCGCCTCGACCACCGAGGGACGTCCGACCAGAATCGGCCGCGCCAGATTTTCCTCGAGCACCACCTGGGTCGCGTGCAGCACGCGCTCGTCCTCGCCTTCCGCATAGATCACGCGGACCGGCTGGGTCTTGGCCTTGGCGAACATCGGCTTCATGACGAGGCCGGAGCGGAACGCGAAGCGCTCGAGCTGGGCGGCATAATCCTCGATGTTCGCAATCGGGCGGGAAGCGACGCCGGACTCCATCGCCGCCTTGGCGACCGCCGGCGCAATGCGCAGGATCAGCCGCGGATCGAACGGACTGGGGATCAGCGAGCCCGGGCCGAACCCTTGCGCTTCGCCGCTGTCGAAACCTTGCGCAGCCGACGGCGGATCGCGCGCCAGCTGCGCGATCGCATCGACCGCAGCCTTCTTCATTTCCTCGTTGATCGCGGTGGCGCCGCAATCGAGCGCGCCGCGAAAGATGAAGGGAAAGCACAGGACGTTGTTGACCTGGTTGGGAAAGTCGGAGCGGCCAGTGCAGATCATCGCGTCGGGGCGCGCCTTGCGGGCTTCGTCCGGCATGATTTCCGGCGTCGGATTGGCGAGCGCCATCACCAATGGCTTGTCGGCCATCGCCTTCACCATCTCGGGCTTCAGCACATTGGGCGCCGAAAGGCCGAGAAAGATGTCGGCGCCGCCGATCACGTCCGCCAGCACGCGCTTCTCGGTCTTCTGCGCATAGACCGACTTCCAGCGGTCCATCAGCGTGTTGCGGCCTTCATGCACCACGCCGTCGATGTCGCAGACCCAGATGTTCTTGCGCTGCGCACCCATCGAGACCAGCAGATTGAGGCAGGCGATCGCCGCCGCACCGGCGCCGGAGGCGACGATCTTGACATCCGAAAGCTTCTTGCCGTTCAGCAGCAGCCCGTTGGTGATCGCGGCGGCGACGATGATCGCGGTGCCGTGCTGGTCGTCGTGGAATACCGGGATCTTCATCCGCGCCTTGAGCTGCGCCTCGATCTCGAGACATTCCGGACCCTTGATGTCCTCCAGATTGATGCCGCCGAAGGTCGGCTCCAGCGCCGCCACGGTCTCGACCACGCGCTCGATGGTGTCGGCGGCAATCTCGATGTCGAACACGTCGATGCCGGCGAATTTCTTGAACAGAACCGCCTTGCCTTCCATCACCGGCTTCGACGCCAGCGGGCCGATATTGCCGAGGCCGAGCACGGCGGTGCCGTTGGAAACGACGGCGACAAGATTGGCGCGGATGGTCAGCGATGCCGCTTCCGCGGGATTTTCGGCGATCGCCGTGCAGGCGGCGGCGACGCCCGGCGAATAGGCCAGCGCCAGGTCGCGCTGGTTGGCGAGCGGCTTGGTCGCCTGAATCTCGAGCTTGCCCGGCCGGGGCAGCCGGTGATAGGCGAGCGCCG
Organism: Bradyrhizobium sp.; assembly: GCA_049286845.1. Taxonomy (GTDB): domain Bacteria; phylum Pseudomonadota; class Alphaproteobacteria; order Rhizobiales; family Xanthobacteraceae; genus Bradyrhizobium. The sequence continues at coordinate 2,075 of JBAQER010000921.1, read as the reverse complement.
CTGATTGCAGATCTTCAGAATGGGACGACATACATTTCCCCTCGCGGCTTGCTCGGCCCCGAATTGAGACTTCAGTGACCAGTGTTCAGGTTTGCGGCAGATTGAGCCGGATGTGTAGTTCGCGCAACTGCTTCGGCGCGACCTCCGAAGGCGCTCCCATCAGCAGGTCGACGGCCTGCTGATTCATCGGGAACAGCGAGATTTCGCGCAGGTTCGTGGTGCCGCAGAGGAGCATCACGATGCGGTCGACGCCGGCCGCCATGCCGCCATGCGGCGGCGCGCCGTACTGGAACGCGCGGTACATGCCGCCGAACCGCTCGACGACGTCCTTCTCACCATAGCCGGCGATCTCGAACGCCTTCACCATCGCCTCAGGCCGATGATTGCGGATGCCGCCGGAGGCGATCTCGTAGCCGTTGCAGGTGATGTCGTACTGGAACGCCTTGATGGTCAGCGGATCCTCGGTCTGCAAAGCCTCGAGCCCGCCCTGCGGCATCGAGAACGGGTTGTGCGAGAAGTCGACCTTCTTGTCTTCCTCGTTGTACTCGTACATCGGGAAATCGACGATCCAGGCGAGCTCGAACCGTTCCTTGTCGATCAGGTTCAACTCCTCGCCGAGCTTGGTGCGCGCGAGGCCGGAAAACTTCCAGAATTTTTCCGGATCGCCGGCAACGAAGAACGCGGCGTCGCCTTCCTTCAACCCGAGCTGCGTGCGGATCGCGGCGGTGCGTTCCGGTCCGATGTTGTTGGCCAAGGGACCTGCGCCCTCACCACCCTCGCGCCACATGATGTAGCCGAGACCGGGCTGGCCCTCGCCCTGCGCCCAGGAATTCATCCGGTCGCAGAACGCGCGGCTACCGCCGCCGGTGCCGGGAATGGCCCAGACCTGGTTCTTCGGGTCTTCCAGCATGCGCGCGAACACCTTGAAGCCGGAGCCGCGGAAATGTTCTGACACGTCCTGCATGACAATGGGATTGCGCAGGTCGGGCTTGTCGCTGCCGTATTTGCGCAGGGCTTCGGCGAAGGGAATCCGCGGCCAGCCTTTGGTCACCGGCTTGCCCTTGGCGAAATCCTCGAACACGCCGGTAACAACCGGCTCCATCGCCTCGAACACGTCGTCCTGGGTGACGAAGCTCATCTCGACGTCGAGCTGGTAGAACTCGCCGGGCAAGCGGTCGGCGCGCGGGTCCTCGTCGCGGAAGCACGGCGCGATCTGGAAGTAGCGGTCGAAGCCCGACATCATCAGGAGCTGCTTGTACTGCTGCGGCGCCTGCGGCAGGGCGTAGAACTGTCCGGGGTGAATCCGCGACGGCACCAGGAAGTCGCGCGCGCCCTCCGGCGACGACGCCGTCAGGATCGGGGTCTGGAATTCGAAGAACCCCTGCTCCTTCATCCTCTTGCGCATGGAATCGACGATCGCACCGCGGGTCATGATGTTCTGGTGCAGCTTCTCGCGGCGCAGGTCGAGGAAACGGTACTTAAGCCTTATGTCTTCAGGATATTCCTGCTCGCCGAACACCGGCAGCGGCAGTTCGGCGGCCGGGCCGAGCACCTCGATCTCGCTGACGTAGATTTCGACCATGCCGGTCGCCAGTTCCGGATTGTCGGTGCCGGCGGGACGGCGGCGGACCCTGCCGTCGATCCGCACCACCCATTCCGAACGCAGCTTTTCGGCATCCTTGAAAGCCGGCGAATCCGGGTCGGCCACGCACTGGGTCAGGCCGTAATGGTCGCGCAGGTCGATGAACAGCACGCCGCCATGGTCGCGGATACGATGGCACCAGCCCGACAGCCGAACCGTCTGGTCGATATGGCTCTCGCGGAGCGCGCCGCAGGTGTGGGACCGGTAACGATGCATGGAATTCCCAAAAACTGATGTCGGAGAGGTCGAATCGAGGCCAAAAGCCCGCCCGAGGAGGGTCAGGGTTTACCCGACGCGGTCAGGCGCGGCAACCGAATGCAGGACCGATTTTGGGCAGCAAAATCGCCCCCGAGGACCGCAAAACTGAGCGAAAACCCGCCCTTCCTCCACCAACCGCGCAAGAAGATTGTCTATTCCCCGAACGCACCTATCT
>JBAQER010000920.1:0-4016 GCA_049286845.1 Bradyrhizobium sp. | reverse complement strand
CGTCAGCGACGGGCGATATCTGCTGGCCAATCGCAGCGCCGAGACCATCCTGAACCGGCGGCGTGAGGATGCCACCGGATTGACGGCGGCCGATATCTTCAATCCGAGGGAAGCCAAGCTGATCATCGCGCGCGACGAGGCCGCGATCAGGAAGCGCGGCCTGCTCACCGAAGAACATCCGATTTCCACCAAGGACGGCCTGCGGCTGTTCCTGACGCGCCGCATGACGGTGCTCGACGATGCCGGCGAACCGCAATATCTGATCAAGACCCATGAGGACGTCACCGATCGCCGCCAGACCGAGTCGCGGATGGCGCATATGGCGTATCATGACGGCCTGACCGACCTGCCGAACCGCGCCGCCTTCTTGCAGGCGCTGGCGCAGATGATCGAGGCCTGCGCAGGCACCGATGAGGAATTCGCTGTGTTGTCGGTCGATCTCGACGGCCTCAAGGAAATCAACGACGTGTTCGGTCATGCGGTCGGCGACAGGCTTTTGATCGAAGTGGCGCGCCGGATCCTGGACTCGGCGCGCGGCGGGGTCGTGGCCCGGCTGTCAGGCGACGAGTTCGGCATGATCATCGACGGCAAGCAGCCGGTCGCCGGGATGTTGCTGGCCGAACAGCTTGCCGAAGCGCTGTCCAGCGAATTCCTGATCGACGGCAAATCGGTCCGCACCGGCTGCACCACCGGCATCTCGATATTCCCGCATAACGGCGCCGATGCGGCTTCCCTGCTTGCCAATGCCGGCGCGGCGCTGTTCCGCGCCAAGGCGAAATCGCGCGGCTCGATCAGCATCTATGAGCCCGAGATGGACCAGCAGATCCGCGATCGCCGGGTGCTGCACCAGGACCTGTCGGTCGCGATCAGGAACGGCGAACTCTCGCTGCATTATCAGCCGCAGGCGATGGCGCACCAGACCGTCGCCGGCAGCAAGGTGATCGGCTTCGAGGCGCTGGCGCGGTGGATGCATCCGGTGCGCGGCTTCGTTTCGCCGGGCGATTTCATCCCGCTCGCGGAAGAAAGCGGGCTGATCGTCGAGATGGGCGAATGGATCCTGCGCGAGGCGTGCCGCGAGGCCGCCTCCTGGCCGATGCCGCTGCAGATCGCGGTCAACCTGTCGCCGGCCCAGTTCATGCATGGCGACGTGGTCGGTCTGGCGCACTCGATCCTGCTCGAAACCGGTCTCGCGCCGGGCCGGCTCGAACTGGAAATCACCGAGGGCGTGCTGATCGAGGATTTCGATCGCGGCCTGGCGCTGCTGCGGCGGCTGAAGGCGCTCGGCGTGCGGGTGTCGATGGACGATTTCGGCAGCGGCTATTCCTCGCTGAGCTACCTGCAGGCGTTTCCGTTCGACAAGATCAAGATCGACCGCGACTTCGTCATCAATCTTGGGCGAAATCCGCAATCGGCCTCGATCGTGCGCGCCGTGATCGGTCTCGGCCACGGCCTCGAAATGTCGATCGTTGCCGAGGGCGTGGAAACCCAGGAGCAGCTCGCGTTCCTCGCCGATTCGGGCTGCGACGCGGTGCAGGGCTATTTCCTGGGCAGGCCCGCGCCGATTGGCCAGTATGCCGCGCTGGTCGGCCGCAACCCTGGCGATACGATGGAGCCCACGCGCAAGGCCGGTTAGAGCTTCTGTTCTGAATGAATCGGAACCGAAGCGCGATCTTGTCGTTTGACGCGTTTTCTTCACGCGAACCGGTATCCATCCCGCATCAAGTGCGGGACAGGCTCCGCTTGAAAACGCTATAGCTTGCGCATGGCGGACTACGATCTTGCTGTCATCGGCGGGGGTTTGAACGGCGTCAGCATCGCGCGCGACGCCGCCGGCCGCGGCTTGCGGGTGATCCTGCTGGAGCAGGGCGACCTCGGCGCCGGCGCATCCCAGGCTTCGCCGCGGCTGATCCATGGCGATCTGTCGGTGCTGGAGCGCCGGGCATTCTTTCGCGTGCGGGCGGCGCTGAAAGAGCGCGATACCTGGCTGCGGACCGCGCCGCATCTGGTGCGCCCGACACGCTTCGTGATCCCCGCCCATTCCGACGGGCGTCAGCCCTGGGTGCTGCGGGCGTGGCTCTTGCTCTACGACCGCCTTGCCTCGCGCCCGCGCCTGCCGGCGTCGGCGACGATCGATATCACCCACCATCCGTACGGCAACGCGCTGCAGCGGCCGATTGGCACCGCGTTCGAATATTCCGACTGTATGGTCGACGATTCCCGGCTGGTAGTCCTCAATGCCGTCGATGCCGCGGAGCGCGGCGCCGCGATCCGCACCGGCGCGCGCTGCGTGCGCGCCGACCGGCTCGATATCTGGCGGCTGGCGGTGATCGATCGCGGCCACCGCCAGGTGATCACGGCGCGCGCCCTGGTCAATGCGGCCGGCGCCTGGACCGCATCGGTGGCGGAAACCGTGTTGCGCATGCCGCCGCCTCGCGTCGGCACGGTCCAGATCAGCCAGATCGTGGTCAGGCGGCTGTTCGATACCGACAATGTCTATGTTTTCCAGAACAGCGACCGGCGGCTGATCTTCGCAAGTCCCTATGAACGCGATTTCACGCTGATCGGCACCGTCGGCCACGCCTTCAGGGGCGACCCGGCGATCGTGTCGATGGCCGCGAGCGATGTCGCCTATCTCTGCGACGCCGCCAACCGGTATTTCCGCGAGCGGCTCGAACTGGTCGATGTGATCAGGACCGTGTCCGGCGCCAACCTGGTGGCGGGCCCGGCGCGGGATGGCGCGATGGCGTTCGACCGTCCGCGCAGCAAGGCGCCGCTGGTGACAATCTTCGGCGGCGACGTCACGACATCGCGGTTGCGCGCGGAGCGCGCGGTCTCAAAGCTCACACCGTTCTATCCGATGTCGCCGCGCTGGACTGCGAAGACGCCGCTGCCGGGCGGCGACTTTGCCTGGGAGCGGTTCGACGCCGAGGTCGATGCGGCCATGGAGCGCTGGCGCTTTCTCTCCGAGCCTCAGGCCCGGCGCCTGGTCGCCGCCTATGGCTTGCGCCTCAACATGATCCTCGGCGACGCCAAAGAGCGGGCCGATCTCGGTCCGGCATTCGGGCCGGAACTGACGGCAGCCGAGGTGCGCTATCTCATGGCCAGGGAATGGGCTCGTTTCCCGGACGACATTCTGTGGCGGCGCTCGAAACTCGGCCTCACCATGCCGTCGGCGGATCGCGACGCGCTGGCGGCGTTCATGGCCGCCAAGGGATCGTGCAAGGCATCGTGAATTCCGGGATGCGGCTCAGGACAGCCCCGCTGGCCGGGCTTCCCGCAACCAGCCCTGGTCGCGCGCCGACGGCCTGCGGTGCAGCCGCTCGGAGATCATCCGCGCTGCCTTGTCGCCGTGTCCGGCGCGCAGGCACGCCACGATGAAAGTGTCCTCCCATAATTCGCGCTGGGCATGGCTGCCGCCGATGCGCACCAACTCGGGCATCAGCGGTTCGAGGATGCGGACGGCGCGCTCATGATTGCCTTCGGCGAAAGCCTGCATGCCGCGGCAGAGGCCGATCGCGCCAGGGCCCGGGGCGAGCTTGCCGTCGGCCGCGCGCGCTTCCATTTGCGCTAACCTCTTCTGCAAGGCGTCGGGGTTGGTTGCCGCCGCAGCCAGCGCATAGTGAACATCGCCAAAATGGGCGCCCGCCTGGGGAAAGAATCGATCGCCATAGGCGATCACTTCGCGCCAGTGTGGCGCCAGCCCCGACTGGCCGGCGAGCGAAAGCCGCCACAGCAGCGACGCCGTATCCGTCAACACGTTGAGAGGCGGGTACGGCGAACCGGCCGGCCTGATCTGCCGCTGGTAGATATCAAGCGCAGCATCCGGATCGCCGGCTTCGATCGCGGTCAGCGCGACGTGCCAGCACAGATGGCCATGCAGGAAGCTCGCTTGTTCATGCATCTTCAGCCAGGACGAAAGAAACTCGCGGCCGGTTTCCGGCTCGCCCTGTTCGAACAGCGCGTGGGAAAGCCCGTGCGCCGCGTTGGCGTTGGCAGGCCGCAGCGGAAAAGCCCGT
>JBAQER010000919.1:0-3766 GCA_049286845.1 Bradyrhizobium sp. | reverse complement strand
AGCGCAGCGCGGCGAGACCTTCGTCCCGTCGACGGACGCTTACCCACCCGACATTGTAGATTCCGAACCGGCGCATATGCGCCAATCGCCTGGTAAAGCGGTGCGGAATGATACCGAACGCGGCATTTTCCATTTCCGCAAAGATCGGATCAGGCGGCGCAAAAAAGAACAGATCGCTGTCGAGATAGCTCACCCACTCGGCATCCGGCTCCTTGCCCAGAACGAAAAGCATCCAGGCCGGCGAACACGTGAAGTAATATTCGATCAGGCTGCGCGTCGATCGCGTCGCAGCGACCTCTGGCTCGGCGGCTTCAAAATCCGCCAGACGCACCGGCACGATGTCGGGTAAATCGAGCGCTGTGAGAATTCGATGGCAGGCTTCGCTCAGGCAAAGCACCCAGAGACGCGCCCCGGGCGCGTGTCGTTGAAGCGAGCCATACAGCGCAAGCCCGCGCGACAGGTAGTTATGGTCGAAATAGGTGCAATAAACGCGCTCTGACATGATGCCTTGTGGAGTTAATTCGCGGAACGCACCGGGGCGACTGCCGAAGTTGCGGTGCCAGTGCGTCGCAACGGTTCATTCGTATCGTACCAGCCCCAAGGCCGCAATGCGCCCCTATATCGATATAAGTCACTGATATAATTAGATTTTTTCTTGCGATCAAAGTGCGACACGGCTCAGCCAGCGGCACCAAGGCGCATCGGGAATGAAAGCGTTTTGTGATGTGGAATGGCACATGTTAACGAGGCCGCTCCAAACTCAGGGTCATTGTGATCGAGAAGAGCAACGCAAATGAACCGCAAAGGAATCATTTTGGCGGGAGGCCGGGGGACGCGGCTCTATCCGCTGACCCTGGCGACGTCGAAGCAGCTATTGCCGATCTACGACAAGCCGTTGATCTATTACTCGCTGACCACGCTGATGCTTGCCGGCATCCGCGAGATCTTGATCATCACGACACCGGAAGAGATCTCGCAGTTCAAGCGCCTACTCGGCGACGGAAGGCAATGGGGGATCGAGCTGTCCTATGCGATCCAGGAACATCCCGGCGGGATCGCCGAAGCGTTCCTGATCGGCAGGGAGTTTCTCGCCGGCAACCCCTCGGCGTTGATCCTCGGCGACAATATTTTCTACGGCGACAATCTGCGCGCCCTGCTGCGCGACTCCGCGCGGCAAACCCGCGGCGCCACCGTGTTCGCATGCTGGGTCGACGATCCCGAGCGTTACGGAATTATCGAGTTCGATGCCGCGCATCGCCCGCTACGGATCGTCGAAAAGCCGAAGGCGCCGAAGTCGAATTACGCCGTCACCGGCCTGTATTTCTACGACGAGCGCGTTGTCGACGTCGTGCTCGAGATGAAGCCCTCGGCGCGAGGCGAACTCGAGATCACCGATGTGAACCAATGGTATCTCGAACGCGGGGAGCTTCACGTCGAGCGGTTTGGCCGCGGCTACGCCTGGCTCGATGCCGGCACGCACGAATCGCTGCTCGAGGCCTCGCAGTTCATTCACATCGTCGAGAAGCGTCAGGGCCTGAAGATCGCCTGCCCGGAGGAAGTCGCGTTTGCCCAGGGGTTCATCGATGCCGCGCAGCTCTTGCGGCTTGCCGAGCCGATGGAGGGCACCGCTTACGGGCAATATCTCGTTCGTCAAGCGGGCTTGGTGTCGTGACGAGCAAGTCTAGCGCGGGATGACGGCGATCAGCCTATTGCGAACGCTTGCTTGGCCGAGCGGACTTGCAAGCAGCGCGACGACGACAAGCCAAAGCGCGCACTCGCATGCAAAACGAACCAGCCCCGTACCCGGCACCCACGATCGAATGACCGTCCCCAACGCCCAACCTGCCGAGGTCACGAGGGCCATGATAGCTGCCAGAAAAGCGACGTGCTGGAGCGGTCGCTGAAGCGTTTGCCGGATAATGGTGAGGCCTAGCAGGCCAAATTGAACCAGCAGGTCGCTTGCGACCACTGCGATTGCCGCGCCCAGCGGTCCCATGGGCGGAATCAGCAGGGCAGACAACACCAGGAAAACGGCCAGCTGCAATCCCTTGGTCCGCACCAGAAGGTCCCCGCGGTTGCTGTAATTGGCGTAGCCCAGCGCCAGGATCGATGGCGCGATCGCACTGGTGCCGATCAGCAGCGTAATCGCGAGCATCGGATCATAGCCGACGGTGCCATGGGTCCAGAGCTCGAAAAAATCCTGCCAGAACGGTAGCAGCCCGGAGACCACGACACTCGCCTGCACGGCCACGAACACTGATCCGCGCGCGTAGAGACTCCGCAACTGGTCCTTCAGGCCGACGGCATAGTCGTGGCCGAGTTCGGCGGCGAGCGGGAGCGCGGTCTGAATGGAGAGCGCCCGCAGCAGCCCCGCGACCACCCGGGTGAGGCCCCATTGCGCCACGGCCACGCGATCTGACACCAGCGCGCTGACCAGCAGCACCGGCAGGTTCAGCAATGCCAGCTCGGTGGTGCCCGCCACGGCGAACGGAACAGCCTTGCGAAACTGGCCGATAATCCAGGGCCATGACGGCTTCGCGCCCACCCCGCGCAGGAACGGAAACAGGCGCGGAGCATCGATTGTCACAAGATAGATGGTGGCGAGAACTTGCGGCACCACATACGCAACAGCCACGGCCAACAGACTTCCGGTTGCGACGATTGCAGCCAATTGGCCGAGCTGTGCGGCCAGCATCGCCCAGTTCTGGATCCGTACCGCGCGACCATAGAGTCCGCGCGCACGGTACAGGCCCGACACCAGACCGGACGGCAGCGTAACCAACATCCCCGCCGCCATCACTCTAAAGGCCGCATCAAAATCGGAAACAGACTGAAATCCCAGCGCGACGGAGGGCGAAAGAAACTCCGCGCCGGCCAGCGACAGAACGACAAGAAATCCGACAAGTCCGAGATAGATCCACAGCATCGCCGCGTAGAAGCGGGCGGTTCTGCCGTCGCAATCGACGCTCGACTTGAGTGCGAGAAAGCGATTGATGGCGCGAAACTGCAGCCCGCTGTCGGCGATCGGGACAAGACTGCCGACCGCGTAGATGACGAGCCACGCCGCCAGAATCTCGCTGGTCCAGGAATGCAGGAAAACCGGAACGAGGGCGACCTGCTGGGCAATCCCCAGCATCATCTGGAAAAGATTTGCGGACCACCCCGCGAACAGTCTGCGCGCCCGGCTTGGGCCAGAAGCCTTCGACGGAGCCCTACCTGCGCCGTTCACATCAACCGGCTCTTCGATCAAGGCCAAGACCTCTCAGGCATCGAGAGCGGGTTACCAGCCCAACGGAAAGATGTCGATAGTGGACCGCGTCAGGATCAGTCCCTGGTGTCAAACGACTCTTCCGATACCAGGCCGCCGCAACTCACCAAAATCACGGCGCGACATAGGCGAGCGACAGGCGGTCGCCGATCTTCTGGATCCGATAGAGGCCGCTGTCGCCGTCAGCAGGTCCGTCGGAAAAGATATCTCCATACTGCTGGCGCAGCTCCGCCAGGCCCCTGCCGACGGCAATATAATCGAACGGAGCCAGCCGGGCGGACAATTCAGCAACCGACCACTGGCATGGCCTCATGCCCACGTCCGGAGCCTCTCCCAGAGACCAGCAATAAAGATTCGTGAAATGGGGGAGGAGTTCATATTTTGCCACGAACAGATGAAGTCCGTTTGATCGCTGCCAAACGATGTAGACCTTCGCGTCTTTGGGAATCTGCGGCTTGATGCGATCGGTGAACGAGGCTACCTCTGCCCGGTATGGCA
>JBAQER010000918.1:0-2492 GCA_049286845.1 Bradyrhizobium sp. | reverse complement strand
GGTACGCACCAATCTCACCCCTTTATTTTCTGTCTATCATCGAGATTTCTCTTTAAACTAAATTTGGTCCAAAAAAGACCGTTTCGTTGTGCATTTTTTTTATATACCTTGTCTATCCATGATAACCCAACTTGGAAAGAAAGTTGTGATAGCGTCGAACTCAGCCTAGAAAAATTTCCTGTACTGAATAGGGCTATAGATTAATTTTGTTTAAGTTGCCCGATCCTGTATTCCAGTGTCTTTTTTATGTTCTAACTTACTGCTGTGTTTCAAAAGGAGAAATAAGTTGTCGTGGTGTAGTACTCGCTCAGTATGGAAAATAAATATAGCTAAACCTTAAATGAGTAAATATCCAGGAACACTATTTATGAGTAAAGTAATTTCTTTAAAGCTAACTGAAAACTTACATTACTCAGATTATGGGAAAAAAATAACCCTAGAAGAAAGACCTTTTATACAGTTGTCTTTTATTTATCTAGAAGAGTCTGGATAATTTCAGTATGTAGCTAATAGATTTTATCAAGCTGAAGAAAAAAATATGGAAAATAAATAATAGTCGTGAAGAAGAGTATTTTAATAATGATGGTATTACTGTGCCAAGAATAAAAAATATTCTGCCGTCAGTTTTTAATAAAAGCAGTAGCCCAATAATATTTGAAATTAAAAGTGCTAAGCGCTTAACAAAAAGTCAGCTTGTATAAATCACCAAATCCTTCGCCAATTTCATCGATGGCCTGTTCCAATTCGTCCGGCGTATACAGCTTAAATTGGAGCCACTCGTATTTCATCTTGTGCCAAAGTAGCTCAATCCGGTTCAGCTCGGGACTATAAGGCGGCAGGAAATAAAATCGCATTCCTTTTTCTCCCAAGAGATCCCAATAAGGTTTGAGTTTCTTCGCCGTGTGAATGGAGGCATTGTCCAAGATCACGACCAAGGGCTTGCGAACCCGCTTCAGCATGGCCATCAAAAACGCAAAGAACCATAACCCATTGACACTCTGCCACAATTTCGCCATGACCAACTTACCTGACGACAGTAGGGCGCCGATCACATTCAGCCGCTGCCCCCGTTTTGCCGTGATGGCATGGGTTTCGCCGCTTTTGGTCCAGGCCGAACGGTTCGGGGGTTGCGGTGCAAACCCGGCTTCGTCGACATAAGCCAGCTCGATAGTGCCGGCTTGCGCTTGGGCAATAAGATCCTCTATGTCGCGTTGGGCTTGCAGAAAGCGCTCTGGGTCGCGCTTTTTTTTAAACTGTAGCGCGTCCGTTTCCACACATACCCCATGCGTTTCAGTTCGTTACGCAAGGTGCCGGCACAAATGCCAACACCACAATCGGTTTTCAAACGATTGACCAAGGCCCGACTGGTGAGCGGTTCGGCGTCGATCCATTCCCTTAACCGCACTCGGTGTTCATCACTCAACTTACTCGGCGCGCCGCTGCGCGGCTGATCGGGGAAGCTGGCGAAACCTTTTTTGAGCCATTTGCGCCGTCGTTCCCGGATCGTCTCCGCCAGCACACCTTGCTTTTCCGCCACTTCGAACGTCATATGCCCTTCGGCGAGCAGCAGAATCGTTTCTGCCCGTTCTCGTTCTCGCCAGTCGTTACCTTTCTTGATCAGGTTTTGTAACAACTCTCGCTCGGTTTCGGTCACTTCAACGCGGACAATTCGCATTTCCTTCCTTGGCTATCTTGGTAAATTCTTAAATTTTATACACAAGCCCATTTGTTGTTAAGCGCTTACCTTTAAATAAAAAGCAATTTATTACTTATGAATATATTCTGATAAAAAATTTTAATGATTCTCCAGATGATGCTAAAAAATTGGGAACGATACTGACTGGTAAAAGTGCTTATATAAACTTAATTCCTTTTAACTCATTCCCAGGATCACATTACAATCGTCCGGATTTGGATAAAATTGAAAAGTTTAAAGAAGTTTTAGATACTTTTAAAATCCCGACTTTAATAAGAAGTGCTAAAGGCGATGATGTATTAGCAGCATGTGGATAACTCAATTCTAAAAATTAAATAGCTATCAAGTGCCAGTGAATGGGGCCGGACCAAGTCAACAATATGTTTTGATGGAAAAAAATACATAAAACCTGAAATTTAACCAATAAATCACCGGATGAGCCGGTGATTTTCATGTTACTCCTTTTAGAAGTAGTTTATCGACTAACTGCTAAGGGGCGTTAACCACCCGACGAACAAAGAGCCAACTCCTCTCAATTTTTGATCAATCTTGACGGTCGCTTGTGTCGGCCCTGCTGCCTATAGAAAATGTTCTGCGAATGTCAAATACTAACCAGAAAGCGGTCGTTGAGCAATTGAGGACGATGACAGCAGACGAGCCAGAGCCGTCTTGAGGTTCGCTCAGAAAATGTTCAGGCGCATTAGGTCGCATCCAGACACTCGATACGTAGGAGCATGGTCTGTCTATGCAGGAAAGGTAGTTGAAATTCTAGGAATGACCCCACGGAGTGGTGTGC
>JBAQER010000917.1:0-4532 GCA_049286845.1 Bradyrhizobium sp. | reverse complement strand
CCCCTACGACATGGGCGCCCGCGGCGTGCTCGGCATATGTCACCTCGTGATCGGCGAGCATCGGCAGGCTATCGAGCTGTTTTCGACGGCCGTGCAGCGCGGCAACAGCGACCCCCGGTATCAGTGGCCGGCCTTGAGTGCGTTCAGCCACTATCTGCTCCGGCAATATGATGCGTCGCTGTCCTGGGCCCGCGAAGCCCTGTACATGAATCCCAATCATCTTCAGGTGCTCTGCGTCCGGGCGGCGGCACTTGCGCAATTGGATCGGACCGAGGAAGCAGCCAAGGCCGTCGAAGTCCTGCTCGGCAGCTTTCCGGGCCTCACCGTCGAACGGCACCTGAAGAATTTCCGCTGGAAATCGCCGGCCGACACCGCCCACTACCGGGACGGGCTTCTGAAAGCCGGCGTCCCCCTGCGCAACCTGACCCTCGTCGGGTCTGGCTCGAAGCGGACGGCCAATAGCTAGGGCGCGGTCGGCGCGCGCAAGCATTCCTCCGGCGCTCCCGGGGCTCGACTTCCGCAATCCGGCCTGGTGAGGCGGTCGCCGCACGAGGCCCGTGGGCAACGCCGTTCCGGCCCGGACCTCCAGTTGACTCGGATTCGGATTCCGCCAAAACTCCGTTGCAGCTTAAGGTAGCGTGCCGCAGGCAAGTTCGCCTTTTCAAATCAGGGCGAGTCAGTTTCATATTTTCATAATGCTTTTCAGGAATTCGTTGCTTTTCAGGATTCAGATCCATGCAAGACGACAGCATTCACAGGGCGGGCGGCGCCGCTGCCGCGCAGATTCCGGTTTCACCCGATAATCCGTGCCCCTTCCTGCGCGCCGTCGTGGCGGAGGGGTTCGTCGGCGGCCACATCGTGCCGATCCCGGAGCTGTGCAGGACCGTCGAGGCCGCCAGCGGCAAGACCGGACTGCAGAAGAAACTGGTCGGCCTGAAGACCTACCCGGTCGCCCTGATCGCCAACGGCCCCAGTCCCTTGCGACTGTTGCGCAGCTGGTGGTCCGGAGCAGAGCTCGACGCGCTGCGCAATGGTCCGCTGGACAAGCATGGCGTCGGCTCGCGCATCCTGGACGCGAACGCCCAGGTGCACGAGAGCGAAATCGTCCGTCTCGCCGGATTCGGAAAAGAACGGCAGGACCCGTCGGGCGGAGTCGAGATCGGGCTGACGAGCAGCGAGATCACGACCTACATGAACGCGAATTTCGCGCGCGCCAAGGGACACCGGCGCTGGTTCGACCGGCTGTTGATGAACGGCGAATGGCCGGTCTTGCTGGATATCATGGGCAAAGGGGACGGCAAGGGTCGCTACCTCAGCGTTGCGGAGGTCAGGACGCTGTTCGTCGACCGCCGGCTGCCCGAACGCATCAACGAGCGCCTGGCCTCGCAGCCGGCAACGGCGCCTGCGCACGGCCCGTTGCGCAAGGCCCTCAAAGTCGCGGTTTGGCTGGTGGCATTGGCGGTCGCGGCGATCGTGGCGATCGCCGAATTTCCCAACCAGGTCGGCAAGATCGTGCCGCCGCTGGCGCAGCTGCTGCCGCCGCCGCTGCCGGACAGCGCCCCGGCAAAGGAAGCACATTGGCTCGACCAGAACTGGCCGACGGAGAGGAGGCACTGGTTCCACCATGCAAGCCAGGGCACGGCGACCTTCCCGGTGCCCTATGCCTGGTTTCTCGTGCTGGAACAGCCGGGCATTCATTTGCTCACCCGACCCGGCATGCTCGCCGACAGCGCTTACCTCGAGCGGTTCGGCTTTCTTCCAAGCCCCAAATCCGTCGATACGGACGCCGCGAGCCTGCGCCGCTTTGGCTATTCAGCCACCTCCGATGCCAAGACCGAGCCGGCGCCGAAATTGGCGGCGGGTTTGCAGCCGACGCCGGCCGAGAATTTCGACGGCCTGCCGGTCGGTTTCGCGCGAATGAAAGGGGTCACCAACCCCGGCACCGGCGCCCCCGAGGCCGACAAGATCGGGCTGACCTGTGCGGCCTGTCACACCGGGCATATCAATTACAAGGGCGTCAGCGTGCGCTATGACGGCGGCCCGGCCACGGTGAACCTGAAAAAGCTCGAGCTCGCGACCGGCCTGTCCATTGCCTACACCACGTGGGTGCCCGGCCGTTTCAACCGCTTCGCGACGCGGTTACTCGGTCCCGACGCCAGCAAGGACGAGCGTGACAAGCTCAAGAAAGGGCTGACGGAGGTTCGCGACTTCCTGCTCGCCCAGATCAAGATCTATCAGAAGGCGATCGGCAGCAGGAAAGGGTTCGACGGCAACGAGCAGAAGGATACCGAGGAAGGATTCGGGCGGCTCGACGCGCTGAACCGGATCGGCAATCAGGTCTTCTATACCGACCTGGTGATGTCGGGTCTCGCCGGATATGAAAAGAACCTGTACGCAGTTGATGCGCCGGTCAGTTTCCCGCCGATCTGGACCGTGCCGTGGTTGTGGTGGGCGCAATACGACGCCTCGATCGAGCAGCCTCTGATCCGCAACGCCGGCGAGGCGCTCGGCGTTTCCGCGCTGGTCAATCTTTCGCCCAATCCTCCCCCGGAGGCGTTGTTCCGCTCGTCCGTCGCCCTCAACAATCTCGTCTACATCGAAGACATGTTGCGCGGTCCCGATCCTCTTCGCCAAAATCCAAAAGGTTTCGCCGGGCTGAAATCGCCGGAATGGCCGTCCAGGATCTTCGCCGGCGATCCGGCATGGAAGATCAAACCCGAGCGCGTCGCCAGGGGCCGTGCGATTTACGCGGAGATCTGCGTCGAGTGCCATCTCGGACCGGTCGCCGACCCCTTATTCGACACGCAATTCCCGGACAAGAGCTTCTGGTCCTCGGATCGCTGGAAGAACCGCGACAGCGCGAATCCTGTGCTGAACCCCGTCCAGAAGGGTGTGGCCGGCATGGGAACGGATCCCGCCCAGGCCAATGTTCTCGCAAAGCGGTCGGTCGAGATTCCCGGCTTCTTCAACCTGCAGCCGGCACGCGACCTCGACTCGCGGGGGAAATGTGCCGATCTTCCCGACTATTCTTCGACGGAGATGCCGTTCGCCATCGCGCTGATGATCGTGGTGGACAAGGTCAGCGACAAATGGATGAAGGACCGCAAGCTTTCGGAGGCGGATCAGGCCGCGCTGTGGGGGCCGCGGAAGAACTGTCCCAATGCCGCGCCAAACGGACCGCATTACCGCGCGCGCCCGCTGAACGGCGTCTGGGCGACCGCTCCCTACCTCCACAACGGTTCGGTGCCCTCGCTGTATTGGATGCTCAAGCCCGCGGCCGAGCGTCCGAAGCAGTTCTGCATGGGCGCCCGCGACTTCGATCCGGAACACGTCGGTTTTCGTGTCGCGACATCCTGCAACACTGGCGAAACCCTTTTCTCGATGACGGACAGCGACGGCAAGCCGATCCACGGCAACAGCGTGCTCGGCCATTCGCTGGAGGGGACGCCGGGGCCAGGCAAGAACGGCGTGATCGGCCGGATGCTGACCGAGGATGAGCGGTTCGACCTGATCGAGTATCTGAAGACACTGTAGAGGGCGGGGGCCGCCGCTTCAATTTGCGGGCGGCCTCCTGCAAACAACAGGCGCCGTGCTGAACGGCGGGTGGCGGCCTCTCATCGGTAAATGCGGGGCTGAGAATTCTGTCGCCGCGGGGTCGTTGATGTCGAAATCCGTTTGGGCCTCGAGCCTGTTGGCTTGCGGACGGCTACACGTGGACATGACGTATTTTCGCCGGTTTGGCTTCGAGCCGCAAAAGCCGAAACAAGAGAACGTGGCCCAGGAGCGCCGTCGTCACGAACACAGTGGGTACGAAGATGTAGGGGAGCGAGGCGATGAATCCCGCCGATGGCTCGTTGAAGAACAGTCGCAAAGGCCCGGGCATCGACGTCAGCGCGACGATCACGACGTTGGCCAGCAGTGCAAGCCCCAGGATATTCCAGGCCATGAGCAGAGTGCGCGAGACTTTGCCATGCGCGGCGAGCCATGCCACAGGGAGCGCCGTCAGCCCCGTCAGGATGTCGAAATTCCACCCGCGATAGGTGATTTGAACCGGGGCTATTCCTTCGGCGTAGAGCGCATCAAGCAAGAGTTCGACGGGAATGCGGAACGCCTGGAGGCCGATGAGTACAACGATTGGCAGACCAAGCGCCAGGCGGCGGCCGTACGGCGAAACTGATCCGAGGATCAGCGTGAAGACCAGGTGCGGAAGAAGGAAGCGCATCAAATAGGGTGGGTTGGCATCGAAGTTACCGATGAGGTCGGAGACGGAAGCGGCAACGGACAGCAAGAGGAGGAACGCCGCTACGGCTCCGACGTATCCGGTGAAATAGGCAGCCTCTTTCGGTGGCAACCCCGTCCGCCGCGCCGAAAACCAGGCGGCAAGGAGGTGGCCGATGACGACGGCGAGCACCAGTGTGACGAACAGGGCTACGATCATATTGTTCTCATCTTGCGGAGGTGAACGGTGAGCGTGCGGCGGGGCGAGCACATCACAGGGCAATCCTCGCCAAGGTCGTCAAGGCGCCCTGCAC
>JBAQER010000916.1:0-3350 GCA_049286845.1 Bradyrhizobium sp. | reverse complement strand
CAGTCGGCTACAACTTCCGCCGCATCCTCGCTTGGCTGAGGATTCTTTTGCGCCTGTTCCTAATCGCGATCATGCGCCTCTTGATCAACCGATCAGCGCTCAATCCGACTTCTTAACGGGCGACTACGTAAGCCGGTTCATTGATTTCGGATCGCGGATATTTTCGCTTTTCGTCCATCGACGTCGGCCTTGGCTGGCATCTGCGGGAAAGCCTAGCGCCAAACACTAAATAAAAGGCTCTATCGCGTTTCGCGTCTGCGAAGGCGGACATCGGGCGGGCGCTGAACGACCTGAGCGCGAGCCTAGCGATTGTCGCAATCTTCAATCGCGCCATCCAAGTCCGACTTGTGCAAGCCCGCGCGCCGGCGATACGCCGTGCCGAGCGCAAACGATGTATCCGCGCAACACCTGAATGTGAAAAGCAGGCCTTCCTCACAAGGCCCCGACTGCGCCATCAGTCGGGCGCGAGTCGGACAGGGTTTCTTCATCATTGCATGACGATTGGAAGGGCCGCGCCGCTGCGGCAGGATAGCCGGGTACCGCGCCTCTCAACCTACCCCAGGGCACGTGTGCCCGGCTATTCGCGGCGCCGCAGCGAATGTCAGAGAAGCCGATCAGTCGGATACACGCTAATCCAGCCCGCGCTCGCGGCTGAGCCGCACCATTTCATTGATGAAAATCTGCTTTTGCCTGTCGTCGAGGCTGGCGAACAGCGGTTCGGCGGAGTCCGCGACATTGCGCTGGTCCACCGCGCGATCGTTGAGGAACTGGGCTTCGTTGCGCATCTGCTCGATAATATCGTCCGGCGGGTCGCGCTTGGCGCGGGCAATTCGCAGGTTGAGACGGTCGGCGCCATTGTGGCCGAGATAGTGCATGGCGCTGTTGAAGCCGGTCCAATGCTTCTCCTGCTCGGGCGTCAGTTTCAATTCGGTCTTGATCCGGTCGATGTTGGCGTCGCTGTTGGCGACGATCTGTTCGGCCGTCAGTTGCGGAGCGCCATCCTGGGTGAGCACCGGAGGCTGTTTGGCCCCCTTGGCGCCTTTGGAACCCTTCGCGGTTTTTGCCGGGGCTCCCTGCTTGTCGTTCTTGTCGTTTGCGGGAGGCGTCGACGCGTTCTTCCCGGTACCAAGCACGCCGGTAACGACGCCGACCACGCCGCCGATTGCGCCGCCCAATACGCCGCCGACAGGTCCGGCCGCCTTGTTGCCTTCCCGCGCGCCCTGTTGAACGCCCTGCACCAGACCCTGCGCGTCCGCTGCCGTCGGAGTGTTGAGAAGAATGGCGGCAACTGCCACGAGCGCAAGGCGCCATCGCGACGGCACGCGCGATGCTGATGTCGGGCTGAGCATTAGCTGGTCTCCATGGTGATTTCGATCGGACTGCGCGGGATCCGGCAGCGCTTGCCGCTATGTCGAACATTATCGGTTTCGCATCAAGCTAGTCTACCGCCGCCACGACGCCGGTACCGATGAAGGAAATATCCGACGCGGGAGCAACTTAGTTTGGTCGCCATGGAACCTGCGACGCTATTGCGCACCCTGTTCTGCAAGCGCTCGCGGCATGTGTGCAGCGCAATATCGCTTCGCGGTCCGCACCGACGCGGTCGGACGTCGCAGACTCCATGATCGGCCGGATCATGAACAATCTTCTGCTGCCGATTTGAGCACAACGTTAGTTCTACAAGCCGAGCCACCTGATTTCTCGACAGACGCCGGCAATTCTGCTCTGATCGTCAATAACGAAGTCTCTGCGACGTCCTGCAATGCCATCTCGGCCTGCCTGGCGGCGAATGACAAAAGCAAAAACGATATCTCCAATCGCGTCTTGATTGGCTCACCAGGGAGAGAATGCCAATGTCACGGAAGAAGCTTTCTCGACGACAATTCGTAGCTGCTACCGCCATGTCATCGGCGGCACTGATAACCGCGCCGTACATTCGATCGGCCAATGCGGCGGGCAAACTCAGCATCGGTTTCTGGGATCATTGGGTGCCCGGAGCCAACAAGGCCTCTACCGACCTCGTCAATGAGTGGGCCGCCAAAGAAAAGGTCGAAGTTTCGATCGACTACATCCCGAGCCAGGGCAGGAAGAACGAGATAACGATCGCAGCAGAAGCCCAGGCGAAGTCCGGGCACGATATCCTCGCGATGGCCACCTGGTGGCCGCACTCGCAGGCTGAGCTGCTCGAGCCGATGAACGACGTCGTCGAACCGCTCATCAAGCAGAACGGTGAAGTCAACGGAACCGTCAAATATCTCGGCAAATCCGGCGACAAGTGGCTGGCCGTCCCGACCTGCATCGGCAGCCAGATCAAGGGGCCCTGCTCCCGCATCGACCTGATGAAGAAGCACGCCAACATCGACGTCCAGGCCATGTACCCGGCCGGCGAGGCGCCGAAAGCCGATGCGTGGACCACGGATGCATTCCTGAAGGCGGCCGAGGCCTGCCACAAGGGCGGCGTTCCCTTCGGTATCGGTCTCGGCGAGACGAGCGACTCCGTTGATACCGTCGGCGCGTTCTTCCTGGCCTTCGGCGCGGAGGTGGTCGACGCCAAGGGCAACGTCGTCGTGAAGAACGACAACGTTCGGCAGGCTCTCGAATACTACAAGAAATTGATGGCATTCCTGCCGTCGGACGCGCCGGCGTGGGACGATGGCTCCAACAACAGGTGGCTGATCTCGGGCAAGGGCGCACTAATCATGAATCCGCCGAGCGCATGGGCTGTTGCCAAACGCGATGCACCGCAAATCGCCGAGCAATGCTGGACGCATGGGTTCCCGGCGGGTCCGAAGGGCCGCTTTGCACCCTTCCTTCCCTATTTCTGGGCCGTGTGGAATTTCTCCAAGAACAAGCAAGCGGCCAAGAGCCTGCTGACCCACATGTCGCAACCGGCGGCGGTCGAGAAATTGGTGGCGGCGAGCGGCGGCTACGATCTGCCAGCGTTCGAAAAGCTGACGACCCTGAAGACCTGGGCGGAGGAGAGCCCGCCGAAGGGGACGCTCTATCACTATCCGAATCCGCACAAGCACCAGATCCTGTCGATCTCGGCATCGCCGGCCCCACCCAAGATCGCCCAGCAGATCTACACACAAGCGACCCTGACCAAGATGTGCGTGCGTTTCTACCAGGGCGAAGCCATGGAGAAGACGCTGTCCTGGGCCCAAGGCGAACTCGAAGGCTTCATGCGGAGCTGAGGGGATTTCGTCGCCACGGCCCGTCGGATTTCGGGCCGCGGCGGCGTGCAACCGCCTGCCGATACGTCGAGAAGCCGGCGCCGTGCCGGCTTCTCGATGCGGAAACTTCCACTTCTGTGAAATGAAACTCGCGGGGAAGATGCATCATGGCTGATG
>JBAQER010000915.1:0-2036 GCA_049286845.1 Bradyrhizobium sp. | reverse complement strand
GTCGTTGACGCGCGCGGTGCCGCTTTGCGTATCGATCTCATAAGGCGGGAACACGAGGCGCGTCTCGTCCTTCTGCGGGTAGGCGCGGCGCAACAGCGCTCCGAGGCGCGCGAGCAACTCGCTCTGTCTTGCCGGCTTGATCATGTAGTCGTCCGCGCCCTCGTTGAGCGCATAGACGATGTCCTCCTCGGTGTCGCGCACCGTGACGAACAATATCGGCACCGCCTTCGACAAGTTGGCCCGGATCCAGCGCAGCACCTCGATGCCCGAGACATCGGGCACCTCCCAGTCGAGCACGAACAGGTCGAAGCTTTCGCGGCCGGCGGACTTCAGCACTTCGTTGCCGAGCAGATAGCCGTGCACGCCGTGTCCCGCATTGGTCAGCCAGCGCGTGAGCAACGCCAACTGATCGGGGTCGTCCTCGAGGATCGCGATCCGCAAAACCCGCTCCGGTGGATGATGCAAAAATGCCGATAGTAGAGGAATCGAGCCGGCTAGTGTTACCGGGCGGTTTCCTTCACGTCGGATGCCGTCAAATCCGCTGTTCGTGCTCGCTTATTCCGGATTGTCGGAAACCGTTGCGATGCAAGGGCATGATCCGAACGGGAGCCTGTGAACGGGCCGGCTCGTGCGCCGCCAGGCTTTCATTGGCGAAGAAAAAAAACAGGTCGAGTTCCAGCAGTTGAGGCGAAACCCTCATGTCGGAGGCTCTGAGTTCCCTGCAACGGATACGCACCGAACCACCGAACTGGCGCACGTCATTGGCACTGAATATCGGGTACGGCTGCTGGTACTCGTCGAACGGCGCCCACCCGGCATCGGCCGCCTGCAGGCGCAGGATGCGCTCTTTCGACCAACCGTCGAGGTAAGCGCGAACGGCATCGACGACCCCGGCGGTTCCCGATGCAACCGCCATCAGCCTTACGAAACGATCCATGTCGGACAGAACATCGGGAATGTCGTCGGTGGTCGTCATGGCAGGCTCGCGATATTCGCCGCAAAGTCCGGCGAACACATTGAACTCCCGAAACACCGCGCGTTGTGCAAATGTCTGTAAAACTTTGGCGGCGCTCAGAAAATCACCAGGTCCTCGGGGTAGGCGCGCACGCTTGGCAGCAGAGTGCTGGGCGGATTACGCCGCAGCAGAACCTCGGTGGGGGCGTCCCCAAGGACCTCCGCGTAGCGCACGTTCTTGTTCATTTCCTCGAGATAGGGGTTCGTCCGGCTGCGGAAGTGTTTCTCCGCGTACCGGTAGGCGCGGTGGAGCTGCTCTTCGAGGCGCATCGCGGCGTTGCGATAAAAGCCCGGGGTCTTGTGCACCAGATCGCTGCCCGAGCGGAAGACGACCAGCGTCCGTCCGCCGGGCAGCTTGCGGCGCGCGAGCCCGCCCAGCACGAATTCCGGATACAACCGATCGCGGCATTTCTCGAGGTAACAGCGGTCGGACATCTGCGCGATGATATCGGCGGTGCCGAGAATCTCGCCGACACGGCGCAGCAGCGGGTCGTCCAGGCGAATGGATTCGGGCTTGCGCTCATAGCCGGTGAAATGAACCAGCTGGGAAGCGGCGGCCGCGTACTGCTTCAATCCGATGCGTGGCAGATAAGCGCGCAGGAAATGCGATCCGCGCGTGACATGCGTCAGCGTGTATTCGGCGCCGAAACGGTGCTTGCGGTCGTTGCGGCGCCGCAGGTAGCCGAAATCGTGAAACAGCGCGGCAATCACGCCGACGCTGAAGTAGGCCGGCGGCAGCGGCGCGTCGCCCTTGCGGCCGCGCTCATAGCCATCGAGCAGGCGCGCCATTGTGAGCGTGACATCGAGCACGTGCTGGATGTCGTGGTATTCGGTGTCGCAGGGGTGGTAATCCGGGTGCTTGCCGTGATAGAGCGCGGACAGGTCCTTGAACGCGCGCTCAATCGGCCGGGCCGTGCCGCCTTGATAAAGGCCGCGGTACAGGCGCATGACTTCGTCGCCGACATCAATAGGGTCGGTCGTGCGGATTCTGTCGCTGATGTCAAAGTCGCTGCGTCGCATGC
>JBAQER010000914.1:0-1809 GCA_049286845.1 Bradyrhizobium sp. | reverse complement strand
GGGATGCGGTGCGTTCAACAGATATCGCTACTGAAGCTGTGGGAGCGGCTGCGCGGTGGGTGTGAGTTGCCTCGATTTGATGCTCTGATGCCGGACGATATTTCGCGCTCAATCGACAAGCTCTCGTTCTCGGAAGTGGTTCCGACCGAAAGTGGGTATCGCTTTCGCGTTCTTCGGAGTGGCGCCCAGTTCGATCGCATGTACTCCGAGAGGCGGATCGGAAAATTTCTCGATGAGGTCCTGCCAGAAGCATTCAGGGAACAGGCCCTTCTGCTCCACGAGCGGGTTGTTATCAGCCGTCAACCCTCGTTCAGTTTTTCCATGCTCTGCAAAGCCGATGGTCCCTTGATCCGATATGAACGGCTGCTACTTCCGTTCACAACCAATGGTGAGGATGTCGAGCGCATCATCAGCGCTATCACGCTCTTCACCGAAGAAAATGGTTTCGACGCCAACGACGTATTAACCGGCAAACTCGTTGATGAATAGTGCCCATGCGGACCTTGGTACCTTGCGCGTACGGTAGACAAACCGGAGAGCATCTGAGGCGATCGACGGCAAGAGCGCAAAACTGTTGGTCGTCACTGGAATCGGATGACACGGCGTACACCGGCTAGTGCGAACAGGTCGCTAATGCTTGTCTCGTCTCCGGCGATTCCACGAAATGCTACGCTGTCGCGCGATCGCCGAGAAGAATCGATTGCATCTCGATCAACATTTCTGTCTCTGCACCCGAACACGCAAGTTGGGGATGGGGAAGAAAAGAGATGCCGTATGTCGAAGCCAACGGAGCGAAGCTTTACTTCGAGGAAAGCGGTTACGGTTATCCGATCGTCTTCATCCATGAATTCGCGTCTGACATTCGTGGATGGGACACCCAGCTTCACCATTTATCTCGGGGCTACCATTGCATCGCCTTTAACGCCAGGGGCTATCCGCCTAGCGATGTCCCCGAAGATGCAGCTTTGTATGGTTGGGATTTTGCGGTGGACGATATCGCCGCTCTGATGCGGGGTCTCAAGATCGAACGCGCCCATCTGGTCGGCTTGAGCATGGGCGGATATGCGGCTCTGCAGTTCGGGTTGCGATACCCTGAGAAAACCAGCGCGATCGTTGCAGCAAGTGTGGGATCTGGCTCCCATCCCGCCCAGCGAGACGCATGGTTGAGGGAAACGTCGGTTCTTACGCGTATCTTCAGCGAGCGCGGAATGAACACGATGGCCGAACGGATGGCGCGTGGTCCGGCTCGCATCCAGCTCCGGTACAAAGATCCGATAGGCTGGCAAGCATTCGTTGCCCGGCTGCGCCAGCAGTCGCCATTGGGCATGTCGAACACGATGGCGCGCTGTCAGGCCTTGCGGCCGTCAGTGTATGATCTGCGGGACCAGCTATCGAGGATGACCGTTCCAGCATTGCTCGCCGTGGGCGATGAGGATGTCCCCTGCCTAGAGCCCAACCTGATGCTGAAATCCGCACTCCCGAATGCCGGCCTCTGGATCTGCCCCAATACCGGTCATGCGATTAATCTTGAAGAACCTGCCGCATTCAATGCTCAAGTCGAAGGATTTCTGAGCTCCGTCGAACGCGGCAATTGGCGTCGTCAGTTTCTTCCGACCTCGACTCCTTCGGAGTTCGGCTTGCAGCGGCATACTTGCCGGAATGGTCCACCCGGCAGCGACAATTTGAATGCCGGTTTCGATCTGCAACCCACCCGATTAGCCCGGGAATAGCGAGCCCTTCGCCTGGCGAGGTCATCCGATCGCTTCCTTTCCGAGTATCCCGCATGAAGCCCAGAGTTGGCGTTTATCT
>JBAQER010000913.1:0-7052 GCA_049286845.1 Bradyrhizobium sp. | reverse complement strand
GGTCAGCGCATTCTGCAGATCGGTGTCCTTGGTGATACGCACTTCGACGTTGTCGTTGCGCACGGCGAGCCCGGTATAGGGGATCTTGGCCTCGCGCAGCGTCCGGCGGACGTCGTCGCGTACCTGGTCGAGCTTGTCCTTCTTGACCGAGTTGGAATCGACCTCGAGCAGGATGTGCGAGCCGCCCTGCAGGTCGAGGCCGAGCACGAGATGGCGCTGGGCCCATTTTGGCCAAGTCTTGACCCTGGCTTCGGGGAAGAAGTTCGGAACGGCGCAAAGGCACACCACCAGCGCCGTGAGGATGATCGCCAGCGCCTTCCACCGCGTGAAATACAACATCGAGTTGACCCGTCAGATCTGGGGAAAAGCGGCGCGCAAAAAGCTAGCTCGCGGACGTCTCGTCCTTGGCGGTATCAGCTTTTTCCTTCGCCGGCTCGCCCTTGGCGCGCACGCCCGAAATCATCTGCCGCATTTGCCGCACGCGCACGCCGTCGGAGATCTCGAATTCGATCTGGTCGTCGTCGACTACTTTCGTCACCTTGCCGACGAGGCCGCCCGAAGTGACGACGGTGTCGCCGCGGCGGATGTTCTTCACCAGCTCGGCGTGCTCTTTCACCTTCTTCTGCTGCGGCCGCAGAATCAGGAAATACATGATCACGAAGATCAGCGCGAACGGCAGCAACGACATCAACATGCTGTTGGTATCGCCACCGGCCGCGGCCTGGGCAAACGCAGGAGTAATCAGCATTCGGACAATCCTCGTGAAACGGGGGTAAACCGGCAACCCATCGGCGTCAGGCCGGTTCGGGCAAATTCGCGCGGACTATAGCGACCAGCGCCCCAATTGCAACGCTGCCAGCCCCCTCATTTACACCGCTTGCGGGACGCTCAAAGGGCCGATATGGCTGCAGGATCAGGAACTTCACAAATGTCGAAAAAAGCCAGAAAAACCGGGCCCCAGGCCGCCTCCAGGGCGGCTGCGCGCAAGTCCGTTAGAGCCGCGACAAAACGTCCGTCCGCCGCGCAGAAAGACCCTAATGCGGAGCGGATCGCGCGCGCGCTGGAGGCCATTGCCTCCCACCTGTCCGCGGCATCGCCGGCCGCCGCGGAGCCCGCCGACTCGTTTGCCAGCGCCGACGCCTTCGTCTGGCACCCGAACGGACGGCTGGCGCCGGTGCCGCGCGTCAGCCGCGTCGATCTCGGGCTGCTCAAGGGCATCGACCGGATGCGCGATATCCTGATCGAGAACACCGAGCGTTTCGCCAACGGCCTGCCTGCCAACAACGCCCTGTTGTGGGGCGCACGCGGCATGGGCAAATCGTCGCTGGTGAAGGCGGCGCATGCCAGCCTCAACGTCAGCCGCAAGCCGGCGGCACGCCTGAAGCTGATCGAGATCCACCGCGAGGACATCGAAAGCCTGCCGGCGCTGATGGACATGCTGCGCAGCTCCGAATTCCGCTTCATCGTGTTCTGCGACGACCTGTCGTTCGACGGCAACGATGCCTCCTACAAGTCGCTGAAGGCGGTGCTGGAGGGCGGCATCGAGGGACGTCCCGACAACGTGATCCTGTACGCGACCTCCAACCGCCGGCATCTCCTGGCGCGCGAGATGATCGAGAACGAACGCTCGACCGCGATCAATCCCGGCGAAGCAGTCGAGGAGAAGGTCTCGCTGTCGGACCGGTTCGGTCTCTGGCTCGGCTTTCATCGCTGCAGCCAGGATGAGTACCTTGCCATGGTGAAGGGCTATTGCGGCCATTTCGGCATCAAGCTCGCCGAGGAAGAACTCGAGCGCGAGGCGCTTGAATGGTCGACCACGCGCGGCTCACGCTCGGGCCGCGTCGCCTGGCAGTTCACGCAGGAATTGGCGGGGCGGCTCGGGGTCAGGCTCAAGCCGAACTGAACGTATCAGCCGCCGCCGGCGCCCGTGC
This sequence comes from Bradyrhizobium sp., assembly GCA_049286845.1. Lineage (GTDB taxonomy): Bacteria > Pseudomonadota > Alphaproteobacteria > Rhizobiales > Xanthobacteraceae > Bradyrhizobium. The sequence goes on along the minus strand of JBAQER010000913.1, from coordinate 5,121 downwards.
GCGGCGGCTTCGCCAGCGGAATCAGCAGCAGGCCGACCAATGCCACCGAGGCCAGCAGCGCCCAGGCTTCATTGGCGCTGGTGGCCAGGGCCGCCTGGTCGATCATGGAACGGACCGCCGATAGATCGGGAGGAATCCGGTCGAGCCCGATCGCCTGCGCGGCTGTCGCGTCGCCCGCGATCAGGCGCTGGCGGATGGCTTCGGCATGTCCCGACGTGCGTCCGTAGAGGATGGTATCGATCAGCGCGATGCCGACCGCGCCGCCGAGGTTTCGCATCATATTGAACAGGCCACTGGCGTCCGGCACCTGCTTGTGCGGCAAGGTCTCCAGCGCCATCCGCGTCGGCGGCAGCAGGCAGAACATCGCGGCGAAGCCGCGCAGGACCTGGGGCCAGAACATCTCGTCGAAATCGGCGGTGCGGCTTTCGAACGCGCTCAAGCCCAGGCCGACGGCGAACAGGCTGAATCCGAACGCCGACAGCCAGCGCGGATCCAGCCGGCTCTCCAGCGCCCCCGCAATCGGCGCGGCCACCAGCTGGGCCGCTCCCGTGACCAGCATGATCGATCCGATCTGCAGCGCGTCGTGCTGCCGGACATAGGCGAGAAATACCGGCATCAGATAGACCGCGCCGAACAATCCGACGCCGAGGCAAAAACTGAGCGCGCAGCCGACGGAAAAGGGCCGCACCCTCAGCGTTGCGAGTTCCACCACCGGCTGCACCGCCTTCAGCGTTCGGATCGAAAACAGGGCCGTCACGACCGCGCAGAGCGCGAACAGGCCAAAGCAGACCGCGGAGAACCAGCCCTGTTGCGGGGCTTGTTTCAAGCCGATCTCCAGGCTCGCCAATGCCATCGCCATCAGCACCAGCGAGAACCCGTCGAAATTCTTCAGACTGTTGAGCCGCGGCCTGCCGCGCGGCAGCAGGAATGGCGTGGCGATCGCGGCGATGACGCCGGGGATGACGTTGACCAGAAACAGCCACGGCCAGGAATAATGGTGCGTGATCCAGCCACCGACCACAGGTCCGACCGTCGGCGCAAGCACGGCCATGATGCCGGCGATGGTGCCCGCGAACGGGTGAGCGCGCGGCGGAAACAACAGGAAGATGCCGGAGAACACCGCAGGGATCAGCGTCCCTCCGGAAAGCCCCTGCAAGATGCGGAAGGTGACGAGGGACGCGAAGGTGTTGCTGAAGGCGCAGCCGACCGATGTCAGCGTGAACACGATGATGGCGAGAACGAACAGCCAGCGCAAGGTGAGCACACGCGTCAGCCAGCCGGTCAGCGGAATAGCAGTGATTTCAGCGATCAGATAGGCGGTCTGAATCCAGCTCATCGCGTCGGGCGATATCGCCAGCGCATCCTGGATCGTCGGCAGTGACGTCGCGACGACCTGAATGTCGAGGATCGCCATGAACATGCCGAGGCACATCAGGACGAACCCGAACCAGGTGGCGACTGTTGCCTTGGTGGTCCGCCAGATCATTTTACGTCGCGCAGCATGGTCTCACGCGGGGCGCCAGGCGCGGTTTGCTGCGTGCAACGCAAGCCGACGTCCTGAAATCTATTCCGACAAAAAACCTCTGGGGGAATTAGCCGACCGAGGCGACAATGTACACCGTTGGTCATGTGGAGAGACGGCAGTAGCAGCCTCACGCGATTCAATCGCAACTGCGCCGGAATACGGGATCGCCCGGCGATACCGGGCGATCAGAGTCAGAGGTATGGACTAACCGTGCCTTGCAGCGCGGCTTCACGCCCCGTTGAGGAATTGCAGCGGGTCAACCGGAGAAGATCCCTTGCGGATCTCGAAGTGGAGCTGCGGCGACCCCACCTCGCCCGATTGACCCGACTTGGCAATGATCTGGCCGCGCTTGATGGTGTCGCCGCGCTTCACCAGCAGTTCACTCGCATGGGCATATGCGGTGACGTAACCGTTGGAGTGCCGAACCAGAACCAGATTGCCGTAACCCTTGAGTTCGTTTCCTGAATAGGCAACGACCCCGTCCTCTGCGGCCTTCACCGGCGTGCCTTCCGGCACCGCCAGATTGATGCCGTCGTTCGACTTGCCGTTGGTCTTGGCGCCATAGCTGGTGATCACCTTGCCACGCACCGGCCAGCGGAAGGTCGGCAGCGCGCCGGTGGCTTCACTGGCCTTGACTGGAGCCTCGGCCGTGGCCGGCGCTTCCTCCACCTTCGTGGTGGCCTGGGCGAGCCGCGCACTCTGCGGAGGCGAACCGGCCAGGGCAGCCGTTCGGGTAGCGGGCGGCGTCAACGCTGCGGCGGGCTGAGCCGCCGGCTGCGCAGCAGGTGCGGCAGCCGCAGTCTTTGCGCCGGGCACCGTGAGCTTCTGGCCAAGCTTGAGCTTCGCGGAGGCATCAAGGCTGTTGGCCCTTGCCAGCTCCGCCACCGGCACATGGTTGCGGCGTGCAATGCTGAGCAGAGTGTCGCCCCGATTAACGATATGAACAGACGGCGCAGTGGCCACAGGCTTGCTGGCTGGCGCCGCCAATGCGGGCGCGGCAGCGGCCGTGGTCGGACGCGGAATGATCAGCTGCTGGCCCGGCGACAGCGCGCGCGGCCCCTTGTAGCCATTGGCCTGGAGGATCGCGGCGGACGAAACGTTGTAGCGGCGCGACAACGTTTCGAGCGTGTCGCTGGTGCCGACGATGATCGTGGTCCCGCCCTGCGACGATCCCTGCGCCGGAGCACGGGTCGCCGCGACCGAGCGCGGCACGGTACCCGTGGTCTCGAGCGGCGGATGGGCGGGCGGAGCGTAAGAGGCCAATCCGCGCCCTCCTCCGGATACGCCGGCGTTCGCGGCCGGATAGGACTGCGGCGCCGCGATCGGCGGCGGCAATGGCTGCGACTGGTATTGCGAATGCGGGCGGGCGTATTGCGGCAGTTCGCGGCGCTCGACCGCGGGGGTCCGCACGGAGCCCGTGGCTTCCGGTTGCGAGGCAAAGGGATTGGAATATGAGCTCTGCGAAAGCCGCGTCGACATGTCGGCGCTGCAGCCGGCGAAACCAAATGACATCAGCGCCAGCGCCGCGACGTGCGGTACGCGACGCGAGCAAAGCAACTCGACGACACGGGACATGGTTACTCACTCGTACGCAACAAATTACTGTTTTGAGTAAACACCTCCCCAGTAAACAACCGCTTAACCCTGGGAATAAGACGTTGGCGGAACAGCCAATCCGGATTTCTACAGTTCCCGGGCGATACCCGGCAGCGCCGGCACGAAACGCACGTCCACCAGTTCCTTGCGCTCGAAACCGGCCTCTGTCCTGACCAGGCGGACCAGGGTCTGGACGCCCTGATGCGGCCCGACCGGCGCGATCAGGATACCGCCGGGCTCGAGCCGCTGCGTCAGGCTTTCGGGGATTTGCTCCATCGCGGCTGTGACGATGATGCGGTCGAAATCGCCGCCGCCGGCCGGGATGTCGAAGCCGTCCCCCAGCATCACCTCGATATTGTCGCATCCCGCCTTCTCAAGCCGCGCCCGGGCGCTGTCGGCAAGCGTCCGGTAACGCTCGATCGACAGGACATGGCCGCAGAGTCGCGACAGGATGGCGGCCTGGTAACCGGAGCCGGTGCCGATCTCCAGCACGCGATGATGCTTCTGCAGCTGCAACTGCTCAGTCATATAGGCCACCACGAAGGGCTGGCTGATGGTCTGTCCGCAGGCAATGCCGAGCGCGCTATCGCGGTAGGCATCGGCGCGATCGGCCGGCGCCACGAACGCGTCGCGCGGAATCTCCTCCATCGCGCGCAGCACCGCCTGATCGCTGATCCCGCGCCGCCGCAGGTTGAGCTGAAACATCATTTTTTCGGGCGGATTTTGAACGGCAGGCATCTCGGTCTCGCAAGCTCCGCCGAGGCACCCTAGCGCGCCCGGCCGAACAGTTTGAATCAAAGAATGCAGAATATCTTATCCAGGTTCCATACAACGGAACCCGGCGTCCAGCCTCGCGTTATGGGATCGGGCCAATCGATCTCGCCGCCGCCCGCAACGGCGCGTGTAGCGTACCGGTGCACTTTGACGTTGCGCCTGATAGCGCTATTTGCGATCTTTTACCAATGGGATGGGCAAGGACGTCATCATGACTACGACGCGGCCGCGAGGCGGTTCAGTGTTTCTCGTCGAGGACGAGGTCATGATCAGGATGATGGTCGCCGACATGCTGGCGGAACTGGGCTACACCATCGCGGCTGAGGCCGGCGAGATCAACGAGGCGATCAGGCTGGCCCAATGCACCGAGTTCGACCTCGCCATTCTCGACGTCAACGTCAACGGCAAGGTGATTTCGCCGGTTGCCGAATTGATCCAGGCACGCAACCGCCCGTTCATCTTCGCGACTGGCTATGGCTCTTCGGGCCTTCCGCAGGAATATCGGGACCGCCCCGCGCTGCAGAAGCCGTTCCAGCTCGAAACACTTGCGAAGATGATCGACACCGCGCTGAAGACGGCGGTCTAGGCGCGCGCTCAAGCGATGCAAAGGTCTGCATCGCCCCGCAGTATCCCAGAGCCAGTGATGGAACCGTGAAGCCGCGGCGTACCGGATCCCCCGCTTTCACGAAGGATGACGCTTCGCGTCATTTCAGCGTCGCCGTCAGCGCTTCCGAAAAGGCTTCGTCGGTGCGGTCAAGCCGCAGCGGCGTTACCGAGACATAGCGCGCCGCCAGTGCCGCGAGGTCGGTGCCTTCGGCTGGCGTGTCCATCATCGCCGCTCGTTCGAAGCCGATCCAGAAGTAGGGATTGCCGCGACCGTCGTGGCGCTTGTCGACTTTGAGGAAGCCGAGGTTGCGCTTGCCCTGCCGCGTCACGCGCACGCCCGCGACCTGCTCGGGCGCGCATGCGGGAAAATTGACGTTGATCACGGTGTTCCTGGGCACGCCGGCGTCGATCACCTTGCGCAGGATTTGCGGACCGAATTTCAGCGCGGTTTCCCACAACGGCTTGTCGCGCGTCTCCAGGCTGAATTCCTGGCTGAGCGCTAACGACGGCAATCCCAGAATGGTGCCTTCCAGGGCGCCGGCGATGGTGCCGGAATAGACCACATCCTCGGCGACGTTGCGGCCCTTGTTGACGCCCGACAGCACGAGGTCCGGCATGGT
>JBAQER010000912.1:0-1687 GCA_049286845.1 Bradyrhizobium sp. | reverse complement strand
AGACCTCTGCCGTGATCAACGTCGGTACCGCTACCATCGCCGCCTTCGTAGGCGCCGGCGGCTACGGCGAGCGCATTGTCGCCGGCCTCGCGCTGAACGACAACGCCACCCTACTTGCGGGCGCCATTCCCGCTGCCGCGCTGGCGCTCATCGTGCAAGGCGCGTTCGAGTTGGGCGAACGCAGATTCGGCTGGATCGCGCGGACGGGTGAAAGGTTCTAGATGGCGATTTGCGCCGCTTGACCTCAATCCGTACAGTCTGTACAGTTCGATGATGACGCGACCAAACCGCAAAGGCGTTGAAGACGCCCGCAACCAACTGCCGGCCCTGCTGGCGGAGGCTGAGCGGGGGCGATCGACCATCATCACGCGCCATGGACGCTCGATTGCCGCGATCGTGCCGGTTGAGGGGGCCCGGGGCAGGTCTCGGCAGAAGTCGCTGTTGGGGCTGGCGGGTTCCGGCAAGGGTCTCTGGGGCAAGGACAGCGCAAGGACGCTGCGCCGTCTTCGCGACGAGTGGCAGCGCTAGACCTGGCGGGGCTGGCCGAAGGTGCGTTGGTCCTGGTCGATTCGGCGCCGATCATTTATGTTCTGGAACGGCATCCAAGACTCGCGCCGCGATTTCAGCCGTTGTTTGACCGGCATGATGCTGGCAAAATTTCTTTTGCAGTAACGACAATGACGATCGCGGAAGTTCTGGCCGGCCCGTTCGGCGCCGGCGAGGAAGCGCTCGCCAAGCGCTACCGGGCAGTCATGGAGTCCTGGCAAGTCGTGAATCTGACGGCGGAAATCGCCGAAAGCGCGGCGCGATTCCGCGCCGGATTGAAGCTCAAACTGCCTGACGCGATTCAAGTGGCGAGCGCGATTGCGGTCAATGCGGATGCACTGGTGACGCATGACCGGGATTTTTCGAAGGTCAAAACATTGACGGTGCTGCGCTAGCCATGCAGGGACTCGCGACCGCCAACGAATACCTGCGTTTCTTCGTTACCCTCACGGCGGTCGTCGATCCGTTTCTCGCCGTGCCGTTCTTCCTCGCCTTCGAGGGTGCGCGCAGTGAAGCCGAGCAGCGCACGCTGGCGCGCCTTGTGGCGATCACGGTGTTCGTGGTCCTGGCGGTCGCTGCCGTCACCGGCGAGGCGCTGCTGCAACTGATCGGCGCGAGCCTGCCGGCGTTTCGCGTTGGCGGCGGGCTGGTGCTGCTGCTGATGGCGTTGGCGATGCTCAACGCGCAGGCCGGCGGCGTGCGCCAGTCGCAGGACGAGGCGCGCGAGCTGCAAAGCGGCACGCTGCCTGGCGTGGTGCCGATGGCGATTCCGCTGCTCGCGGGGCCGGGCGCCATCAGCACCACCATCATCGCCGCGGAGCGGGGCGGCATCGCGCACCAGGCGGCAATCCTGGCGTGCATCGCATTGGTCTGCCTGGTGACGTGGGCCGCGCTGCGCCGGGCCCACGGCATCGCGACCCGGCTTGGCGGCACCGGGCTGAACATCGCGACGCGCATCCTGGGGCTGCTGCTGGCCGCCATGGCCGTGCAGACAATGGCCGAGGGTCTGAAAGGGCTGTTTCCCGGATTGGCGCACTGAATTCAGGCGCCGGTCGATATGATTCAGATCAAAAGCGGGCTGCGCGGTGAAAGTAGAATTCGTCCAGACAGGTTCCGGCCCGGGTAACAAGCCATTCCAGCA
>JBAQER010000911.1:0-2513 GCA_049286845.1 Bradyrhizobium sp. | reverse complement strand
TCACTTCGCGGTCGGTGTAGGCGTATTTCTGGCCGAGGTTCTTCAGCGCCATCAACTCGTCGTACTTGATCGGCATTTTGTTTCGTCTCCCGAATTCATTTTCTTTTCTTCGGCGCCCGTTGCTGCGCCCTCTCCCCTTGTGGGAGAGGGCTACACAGGCGTCGGCAACAAACTCGCTACGGTGAGGGGTTGGCTCCACGGATAAACTTTCTCCGTGGAGAGAGACCCCTCATCCGGCAGCCTTCGGCTGCCACCTTCTCCCACAAGGGGAGAAGGTAACTCTTACACCGGCGTGAAGAACGGCAGCGGCGCGCCGTCGGTCGGCTTGAACACCACCTTCACCTTCTGGCCGATCTTCAATTTCTCCAGCTCGCAATCGACGATATTGGTCTGCAGCGACGGGCCCTCCTTCAGCGTGACATAGGCGATCGCGTAGGGGCCGGTCGGCGATTTCCGCATCAGGCTGTAGGTATAGATCGTGGCCTCGCCCGAGCTCTCTTCCCACACCGTCTTGTCGGAGAAGCAGAACGGGCAGATCGAACGCGGGAAATAATGCGCTTCGCCGCAAGCGGTGCAGCGCTTGATCAGGAACTTGCCCTCTTTGGCAGCTTCCCAGAACGGCGCGGTCTCGGGATTGCCTTGCGGCGTCGGGTACTTCTTTGCTTCAGCCATTACGCACGCTCCAGAATGCAGGTTGAGGCGGCGTGACGCACGCCGAGCAGGCCGCCGGTGCCGTGGGCAATGGCGAGATCGCAGTTCGGCACCTGCACTTTCGGATGCGCTTCGCCGCGCAGCTGGCGCACTGCTTCGAGGATTTTTGTCATACCGCCGCGGTTCACCGGGTGATTGCTGCAGAGGCCGCCGCCGTCGGTGTTGAACGGCAGCTTGCCGACGCCGGAAATCAGGTTGCCGTCGGAAACGAACTTGCCGCCCTCGCCCTTCTTGCAGAAGCCGAGGTCTTCGAGCTGCATCAGCACCGTGATGGTGAAGCTGTCGTAGATCGAGGCGTATTTGATATCCTTCGGCGTGACGCCGGCCTCTTCGAAGGCGCGCGGTCCGGACCAGACGCCGGCGGAGTAAGTGAGATCGAGATCCTTGCCGCCGCGCGGTCCCTTCATCGCCTCGCCATGGCCGATCAGGCGCACCAGCGGCTTCTTCAGGCTTTTGGCGATCTCCGGCGTGGTGACGATCAGTGCGCCGCCGCCGTCAGAGACGACGCAGCAATCGAGCCGGTGCAAGGGATCGGAGATCATCGGCGAATTGATCACGTCCTCGACGGTGACGACGTCCTTCAGCATCGCGTGCGGATTGTACTGGGCGTGATGGGAGGCGGCGACCTTGATCCAGGCCAGCTGCTCGCTGGTGGTGCCATAGTCGTGCATGTGGCGCATGGCACACATGCCGTAGGCGTTGTGGGTGGTCGCACCATAGGCGGCCTCGAAATCGAGCTCGGCGCCCGCCGCGCGCGGCGGCATCGCGCCGGTGCGCGGCTTGCCGGCCAGGGTGATCAGCGCGATCGAGCATTTGCCGGCGGCGATGGCTTCGGCGGCATGGCCGAGATGGATCAGGTAGGAACAACCACCGGTCTCGGTGGAATCCATATGGCGCACCTTGAGGCCGAGATAATCGACCATCGGCCACAGCCCGCCCGGCGCATCGCCGGCGCAGAAATAGCCGTCGACATCGGCCTTGGTCAGCCCGGCGTCTTCGATCGCCCCCTTGGCAACTTCGGCGTGTAACTGTGCGGTGGATTTATCGGGTGCGTGCCGGGTTGGGTGTTCGTAAATCCCGGCAATGTAGGCCTTGCCCTTGATGGTCAACAAAACTCTCCGCTGGTGTTTCTTCCCAGCGGATGTCTTCGCGCGTCAGAACGGGATTGGCAAGCGCCCCAGATCGCAAGGCCCTATTCCGCCGCGATCTGCCGTGGCGCCGGCGGCGGGTTGACGAGGTCCCCGGCTAATTCCGCATAGCGGATTTTCGCCGCCTGCACCGCCTTCTCCTTGACCGGCCCGTAGCCGCGGATGCGATCCGGCAGCGACAGTATTTCGATCGCGGTATCCAGTGTCAGCGGCGACAGCAGGCCGAGCACGGTTAAGATGTCCTTCTCGTAACCGGCGATCAGTTCGCGCTCCATCCTGCGGTCGGCGCTGTAGCCGAAGATATCGAAAGATGTGCCGCGCAAGCTCCGCATCTTCGCCAGCAGACGGAACACCGGCATCATCCAGGCGCCGAACTTGCGCTTGACCGGCCGTCCCAGCGCATCCTTGGCCCCGCCCAGGATCGGCGGCGCGAGATTGAAGGAGAACTTGAAGTCGCCGTCGAACTGGTCGCGCAACTGTTTTTCAAAGCGCCCATCGGTATAGAGCCGCGCCACTTCATACTCGTCCTTGTAGGCGAGCAGCTTGGCGTAGTTGACCGCGACCGCGCGCGGCAGCGCCTCGCCGTAGCCGCCATCGAGCGCGGCGTTGCGCACCTTGGCCACCATCATGCGATAGCGGTCGGCGAGCCTGCCG
>JBAQER010000910.1:0-9774 GCA_049286845.1 Bradyrhizobium sp. | reverse complement strand
CGATTGGTGTTGGCGCCGAGGCGGTTGGTGGCGAATCGGCGCACCAGCCAGGCGGCGACGCCGATCAGGGCCAGGACGGCGACGAATGCGAAGAAGAATGTAAGTGCCTGCATACTCTCAGTCCCCGGCCAATAAAGCCCGCTTCAGGCTTCGATCCCGGCGAATGTGGACCGAAATCGATCCATCGGACGGCATACGAAGCCCAAGATCAGCCCTATTTCTTAGATTCCCCACGGCAAGAAGTGCCGCCCAGTCATCTTAATAAACCAAGAATCGCTTGAGCCAAAACGACTTCTGAGCGCCCACAGTTCATCCCCTTGATTGGTTAACGCAGCTTTCGTGGCAAAAATGCGCTCGTCGCGTCGCCGGATGCGCGATTCACGGTCCGCAATGGCCGGTTGTCCACGGCATCGGATGGAATCTTAACCAGCTGTTAACCATACACACGGCAAATTCTGCCTACCTCAGCGGCGGCATGCCCCGGAGGCAACGGGGCGGATGCGATGGCTATCAACGATCTTCCGGTCTTGTCGGCGCTGCGCACCAAGATGCAGTGGCACCAGGAGCGCCAACGCGTGCTCGCCGAAAACATCTCCAATTCCGATACGCCGAATTTCAAGCCGCGCGACCTGGTCGAACCGAAATTCGACCGCAACGGCGCCAACCCCGCCGCGGCGCAGGGCTCGCTTTCGATGATGCGCACCAGCGCCAGCCATATCGCTCCCGCGGGTGGCGGCGACAGCTTCGCGCGCGACGGCAAGCCCGATTTCCGCACCCGCCCCGCCGGCAACGCCGTCAACCTCGAGGACCAGATGCTCAAGGTCTCCGCCAACCAGATGGACTACGCTGCGGCCACTTCGCTCTACAGCCGCAGTCTCGGCCTTCTGAAAATTGCCATCGGCAAGCGCTGACGCGCAGTTAGGAAAACCCGGTCATGGCCAATGATGGAAGTGATTTCGCCCGCTCGATGAGCATCGCGACCTCGGGCCTGCGCGCGCAGGCCGGACGGATGCGGGTGATCTCTGAAAATATCGCCAACGCGGATTCCACGGCGGCGACCGCCGGCGGCGAACCCTATCGGCGCAAGATCCCGACGTTTTCCTCGGCACTCGACCGCTCGCTGGACGCCAGGGTGGTGGCGCTCGGCAAGGTCAGGCCCGACCAGTCGTCGTTCCGCGTCAAGTACGAGCCGTCCAATCCGGCGGCGGACCAGGCCGGCAACGTCAAATATCCCAATGTCAATCCGCTGGTCGAAATGACCGACATGCGCGAAGCGCAGCGATCCTACGAAGCGAACCTCAATATCATCAGCGCCACGCGCCGGATGATCCAACGCACGCTCGACATCCTCAAGGCCTGAACAGGAAAGCTTGAACCATGGCATCACCCACAGTCGCTGCAAATGCCTATGCCAGTCTCGCCCGCATGGTGGAATCCGGCGGCGCCGGCAAGGGAGCCGCGGCAGGCGGCCAGTCGTTCGGCGCGCTGCTCAAGGACGCGCTCGGCAGCGTGATGGACGCGGGCCGCAAATCCGACGCGCAGACCGTCGCGATGACCTCGGGCAAGGCCAATGTGATGGACGTGGTGACGGCGGTGGCCGAAACCGACGTCGCGGTCTCGACGCTGGTGTCGGTGCGCGACCGGGTGATCCAGTCCTACGAAGACATCATGAAAATGCCGATCTGAGCGGCCTCGTCCTGAGGAGCCGGCGCAGCCGGCGTCTCGAAGGATGAAGAGACATTTACGGCCTCATGAATTCGAGACGCGCGCAAGGCGCGCTCCTCACCATGAGGGTGAAAAGGAAGCTTGAAGATGACCGGTGCGGAAACCCTCGACGTGGCGCGCGATGCGATCTGGACCATCGTGGTGGTGTCGTCGCCGCTGATGGTGGTCGGCCTCGTGGTCGGCGTCGTGGTGTCGCTGTTCCAGGCGCTGACGCAGATCCAGGAACAGACGCTGGTGTTCGTGCCGAAGATACTGGCGATCTTCGTGACGCTGTTGCTGGCGCTGCCGTTCATGTCGGACTCGCTGCACGGCTACATGATGCGGATTTCATCGCGAATCATAGGTGGCTGATGCACTATGGCTAGGTCATGCGCATCGACGTTTCACTGCTGCCCGCGCTCGCTGCGACCTTCATGCTGGTGTTCGCCCGCATCGGCGCGATGGTGATGCTGTTGCCGGGGTTCGGCGAGACCAACATTCCGGTTCGCATCAAGCTCGCGATTGCCCTGCTGCTGACGCTGATCATCCTGCCGCTGCACCGCGCCGCCTACCAGGTCGACATGGGGTCGATGACGCCGCTGTTGGTATTGATGATGCACGAGATCGTTATCGGCGTCGTGCTGGGGGCGACCGCGCGGGTCACGCTTTCGGCGCTGCAGGTCGCGGGCTCGGTGATCGCCCAGCAGCTCGGCCTCGGTTTCGTCACCGCCGTCGATCCAACCCAGGGCCAGCAGGGCCTCCTGATCGGAAACTTCCTCACCCTTCTCGGCCTGACGATGCTGTTTGCCACCGACACCCATCATCTGGTGATAGCGGCGCTGAACGAAAGCTACAGGATCTTTGCGCCGGGCGAGTTGATGTCGAGCGGCGACGTTGCCGCGCTCGCCACCCGCGCCTTCGCCGCCGCGTTCAAGATCGGCATGCAGCTCTCGGCGCCGTTCCTGGTGTTCGGCCTGGTCTTCAATATCGGGCTCGGGGTGCTGGCGCGGCTGATGCCGCAGATGCAGGTCTATTTCGTCGGCGTGCCACTGTCGATTCTTGCCGGCTTCCTGATCTTCGCGCTCGTCATCGTCACGATGATGGGAACGTTCCTCGACTATTTCATCGGCGTCATGCACCAGCTGATACCGCAGAGGTGAACGATGGCCGACGAGAATGACGCATCGGACAAAACAGAGGACCCGACACAAAAGCGTCTGGATGACGCCCATGAAAAAGGCGACGTCGCCAAGAGCCAGGAGGTCAACACCTGGTTCGTGATCGCCGGCGCGACGCTGGTGCTGTCGTCGTTCTCCGGATCGATCGGCGGCGGGGTGCTGATGCCGCTGCGCAACCTGGTCGCCAATTCATGGATGATCCGCGCCGACGGGCCGGGCCTGATGGCGCTGACGCAGAGCCTCGGCTATGCGCTGATCGCGGCGCTCGGCGTGCCGTTCCTGATGCTGATGCTGGCGGCGATCGCAGGCAACATGATCCAGCACCGGCTGGTGTGGTCGGCCGAGTCGCTGAAGCCGAAATTCAGCAAGGTGTCGCCGGGCGCCGGATTCAAGCGGATCTTCGGCAAGCAGGGGGTGGCGAACTTCGCCAAGGGCCTGTTCAAGGTGATCGCGCTCGGCGCGGTGATGACGGCGGTTCTGTGGCCGGAGCGGCATCGCCTCGACGCGATGGTGCGGTTCGATCCGGCGGCGATCATGGGCGTCACCACCGGCCTGACGCTGAAACTGCTGGGCGCCGTGGTGGCGATGCTGGCCGTGGTCGCGATCGCGGATTATTTCTTCCAGTACCGGACGTGGTTCGAGCGGCAGAAGATGTCGCTGCAGGACATGAAGGAGGAGTTCAAGCAGTCCGAGGGCGACCCGCACATCAAGGCCAGGATCCGGCAGTTGCGGATGGAGCGCATGAAGAAGCGGATGATGGCTGCGGTTCCCAAGGCCTCCGTGATCATCACCAACCCGACCCACTATTCGGTCGCGCTGCGCTACGAACGCGGCATGGCGGCCCCGGTCTGCGTCGCCAAGGGTGTCGATACTATCGCGCTCAAGATCAGGGAAATCGCCGGCAAGCACGATATCCCGATCGTGGAAAACGTGCCGCTGGCGCGGGCCCTGTACGCGACGGTGGATATCGACGAGGAAATCCCGGTGGAACATTATCATGCGGTCGCCGAGGTTATCGGCTACGTCATGGGCCTCAAGCGCGGGCTGGCCAGCCGGCAGGCATGAGCCCGAGGGGGCGGTTTATCCCTCGCGAATGCGCCGGAAACGGCCGTAGCGGGCGAAATAGCCGTCTGACGGCCTTGCGCTTGCAGGCCCGATTCAGGCACTCAGGAGCGGCGCGAAAAGCGCGTAACATCTAGTCGACAGGCTGTATCCCCCGGTATGACCGCCGAACTTGACAACGATCCACCGCCAGAGCCGTTCGCCGCCCATGAGCCGGTACGGCGCAACGGCAGCATCGTGCTGGTGCTGCTGGTGGCCTTCGGGATCGTCGCGGTGGCGGTCGCGCTGATGACCATCGGCCGGGCGCAGGCGCAGCCCTATATCCTCGGCCTGCTGGCGCTCTTGGCGATGGTCGGGCTGTTCAACCTGTTCGCCTTTGCCGCCGGCATCATTCGCTTCGCCGATCGCGCCGCCGACGATCCGGTCATCAGCCGGATCGCCGATCATGCCCATGACGGGCTGGCCGTGACCGACTCCCGCGGCCATGTGGTCTATTCCAACGCTGCCTATCTGGCGCTGACGGGTGCTGCGGCCGCGGCCGATGTCCGCCCGGTGGAGCGGGTCTTCATCGGCAATCCCGATGTGTCGGAGGCGGTGTTTCGCCTGCTCAAGGCGGCGCGCGAGGGCAAGCGGCAGCAGGAAGAAGTCCGCATCGCGGGCACCGACGGCAGCCATGGCCGCTGGCTGCGGATGCGGGTCCGGCCGCTCGGCCAGGGCAAGCGCGAGGCGAAATATGCGGTGTGGTCGATCGCCGACATCACCCGCGACCGCGAGCGGCAGGAGGACGTGTTCCAGGAACTGCAGCACGCCATCGAATATCTCGATCATGCGCCGTGCGGGTTCTTCTCGGTCAATGCGGGCGGCGACCTCGTCTATGTCAACGCCACGCTGGCGAACTGGCTCGATCACGACCTCGCGGAAATCGGCAATGGCGGGCTGAAGCTGACCGACATCGTGTCCGGCGACGGCGCCTCGCTTCTGACCTCGATCGTGGCGGTGCCCGGCGAGGTCAGGACCGAGGTGTTCGACATCGACCTGCGGATGCGCAGCGGCAAGACCATGCCGGTGCGGCTCTATCACAAGCTGGCATTCGGCGCCGACGGCGTGCCCGGCGCCTCGCGCACACTGGTGATCAACCGGGCGCGCGACGAGCATTCCGACCCGCAGCGCGCCGCCGAAGTCCGCTTCATGCGTTTCTTCGATCACACCCCGATGGCGATTGCGACCGTGGACCGCGACGGCGCGGTGGTACGCGCCAACGCCCGGTTTGCCAAACTGGCGCAAAGCCTCAATCCCGACGGCGCCGCCGGCAAGTCGATCTTCCGCGCGGTGAATCCGCGCGACCGTCAACTCCTGATCGCGGCCATCAACCAGGCGGCCGAGGGGCAGGGCGACATCGCGCCGGTCGAGGCGATGCTCGACGGCGCCAAGGAGCGCTGGGGACAGTTCTTCGTCACCGCGGTCGAGGAAAACGAACGCGAGACTGAGGCCGCCATCGTCTACATGCTGGAGACCACCGAGCGGCGCGCGCTGGAGAACCAGATCAACCAGTCGCAGAAGATGGACATGGTCGGCCAGCTCGCCGGCGGCATCGCCCACGACTTCAACAACGTGCTTTCCGCCATCATGATGGCGAACGACTTCCTGCTGAACGCGCACAAGCCGACCGATCCGTCGTTCCAGGACATCATGCAGATCAAGCAGAACGCAACCCGCGCCGCGACGCTGGTGCGGCAGCTGCTGGCATTCTCGCGCCGCCAGACCTTGCGGCCGCAGGTGCTCGATCTCGGAGACGCGCTTTCCGACCTCACCATGCTGCTGCGCCGGCTGATCGGCGAGAAGGTCAAGCTCGACCTCGTGCATGGCCGCGATCTCTGGCCGGTCAAGGTCGACGTCTCGCAGTTCGAACAGGTGATCGTCAATCTCGCCGTCAACGCCCGCGACGCGATGCCCGACGGCGGCAAGCTGACGGTGCGGACCGCCAACGTCACCGCCGAGGAGGCCGGGCGTCTCACTTACAAGGGCATCCCGGCGGCGGATTATGTGCGGATCGACGTCGCCGACACCGGCACCGGCATTCCCGCCGATATCGTCGAGAAGATCTTCGAGCCGTTCTTCTCGACCAAGGAAGTCGGCAAGGGCACCGGCCTCGGCCTGTCGACGGTGTATGGCATCGTCAAGCAGACCGGCGGCTTCATCTATGTGGACTCCGAGGCCGGTGAGGGCACCTCGTTCCACATCTTCCTGCCGCGGCACCATCCCGAGCAGGAGGTCCAACCCGAGGCCGCTGCCGCCAACGGCGCGGCCAAGGAGCCGGCGGGCGATGCCAAGCCGCGAACCGACCTGACCGGGCAGGGTACCATTCTCCTGGTCGAGGACGAGGAGGGCCTGCGCTCGCTGAATGCGCGCGGCCTGCGCTCGCGCGGCTACAACGTGATCGAGGCCTCGAACGGCATCGAGGCGATGGAAGCGCTGGATGAAAAGAACGGCGCCGTCGATCTGGTGGTTTCCGACGTGGTGATGCCGGAAATGGACGGGCCGACGCTGCTGCGGGAGATGCGGATCCGCAATCCCAACCTGAAGATCATCTTCGTTTCCGGCTATGCGGAAGAAGCCTTCGACAAGAGCCTGCCGGAAAACGAGCAGTTCGCCTTCCTGGCCAAGCCCTTCGCGCTGAGCGCGCTGATCGCCAAGGTCAAGGAGACCATGACGCCGTCGTGAGGGCGGCTTGCGCCCGGGCAGTCAGGGCCGGCTCACTCTTTCCGCCGGATCAAACCTTCGAGTTTCGTTGCTGCAGCCACGGTATTCGAAATCGTGCCGTATTTGCGGACATTCGTATGCAGGAGTTCAAGGCGCTGATCGGTTTCGTCCGTATCGACGATGAGTTCATAGTCGATCGAAACCATCTTTGGCGGACTGTCTTGCCTGATACCGTGAAGATTCACTTCCACGCCCCGCAGATCGAACTTGATCATCGGCGTCACCCGTTCAATGCCCTTGATCATGCAAGCGGCGATGGCGGCAAGGAACAGCTCCGCCGGATTGAAGGCATCCGGCCGGCCGCCGACGTCGGTGTCGAGGATAATCTCCGCGTCCTTGGTGGAAGCGATGCTGCCATGGGCATCTTTTCGCCTGGCGCTGACCCGGTATTCGAGCATCGGCTTCATCCCGCGAGCCAATGCGCGAGGTCGTCCGGCTTCGGCAGGCCGCCCGCATGCACCACCTTGCCGTCGATGACGATCCCCGGCGTGGAAGCGATGCCGTAGCCGGCGATGGCCGCATAGTCGGTCACCTTTTCGATGGTGACGGGAATACCGAGCTTGTCGGCTTCGGTCTGAACCATCTCGACCGTCGCGGCGCACCGCTTGCAGCCGGGACCAAGAACTTTGACGTCCTTCATGAATTTTCTCCGTTAGCTCATGAGAACAGGGCGTTGAAGATGAAGCCGACCGCCAGAATGCCGGTTCCGACGACGCCAACGAACACGGCGATCAGCTGGGTGGTGAGGACTTTGCGCAGGATGATGATTTCGGGCAGCGACAGTGCGATCACCGACATCATGAAGGCGAGCACGGTACCGAGCGCGGCACCCTTCGTGATCAGCGCTTCAACCACGGGAATGATGCCGGCGGCGTTCGAATACATGGGAATGCCGATCAGCACCGCTGCCGGCACCGACCACCAGGCGTCCCGTCCCATGATCGAGGCCAGCAGGTTCGAAGGCACATAGCCGTGGATGAATGCGCCGACGGCGATGCCAGCGATGATCCAGGGCCAGACCTTGCCGACGATCTCCTTGACGGCGTCGATACCGGCCTTGATGCGGTCGACGGCCGAAAGTTCCTCCGGGGGGAGATCGGCTGCGCCCGAGCGAATGTTGCGCACCCATTGCTGCAGCCAGTGTTCGAGGTGCAGCCGGCCGATGATCCCCCCGGAGACAATGGCGACGGCAAGGCCGAAGCCGAGATAGGTAAGCGCCACCTTCCATCCAACGAGTGCGAACAGAAGTCCGAGCGCCACCTCGTTCACCATCGGCGCCGAGATCAGGAATGAAAAGGTCACGCCGAGCGGTACGCCCGCACTGACGAAGCCGATGAACAGCGGCACGGCGGAACAGGAGCAGAAGGGAGTAACGATGCCGAGAGCCGCGGCCAGCACGTTGCCGACGCCTTCGCGCTTCCCGGCAAGCAGCGCCCTGGTCTTCTCGGGCGAGAAGAAGCTGCGTACAACGCCCATGCCGAAGACGACCAGCGTGAGCAGCATCAACACCTTCGGCGTATCGTAGACGAAGAAGCGGATCGCCTCGCCGAACTGGCTCTTCGGATTGACGGGGAGTGACGCGACAACCCAGTCTGCAAATGGGACGAGCTGGCTGTAGACAGCGCCCCAAACAATCAGGGCAGCGACCGTCGACCCGATCCACTTTGCGGTCGAAGGGCCTGCGCCCCGCGCGTATTCGGTAATGGAGTTGAGGCTCATGCGGCATGCCTTTGCTGATTTGCCGGCAGCGCCAGCGCGGCATCGACGAGTGCGGCGACCGCTTCAGGAAGATTTGGTGCACGGCGATAGCGCACCCATTGCGCATCGCGCCGGTCGACCACGAGGCCCGCCGTTTTGAGCGCCGCCATGTGACGCGACATGCGGGACTGGCTGGCGCCGAGTTCACGCATCAGCTCGCAAACGCAGTGCTCACGCCCATCCCACACCATCCGGAGGGCTTCGAGCCGGATCGACTCCGCGAGAGCGGAAAGAATATCTATTGAATTCATAGGCTTTTCCAATTATGCGCTTATGCGCATATCCGCATATAAGTGATCTTCCATCGACTATGCAAGGCCCTCAGGAAATCATTTGCAACCGGAGCTGGGTGGGTTGAGGCACGTCAATTCAAGCGGAACGTCGGCTGGTAGGAACGCAACTCGTTGGGCAGTACCGGGCGCCTGTTCGATCAAGTCGGTTGAACGCCGAAATTGAGGGCTCGATATTTCGGAATTTTGCGATGTCGTGCAGGATCCAATTTAGGCGGAGCCATGTGTGAACTCCTGGGTCTATCGAGCAATGTCCCCGCGACAGTGAATGTTTCACTGCCCAAGCTCGCCGAACATGGTCGCGTCTCCGGAACCTACAATGATGGCTGGGGCGTCGGCTATTATGAGGGAGCGGATGTCCGTTTGATGAAGGACTCCGCTGCCGTCGGCGACAGCGAATGGATTCAGTTCATCGCCAGCCATGATCTGCGGAGCCAGTTGGTGATCGCGCATACCCGCAAGGCAACGCGCGGAACGCGGTCCTACCCCAATGCCCAGCCGTTTGTGCGGGAGCTGGCCGGGCGCGCACATTTGTTTGCGCACAACGGCGACTTGCCAGGCATATTCAAATCGAACCTGTTCCGGACCGATCGGTTCAATCCGATCGGCGAGACCGACTCCGAGTTCGCCTTTTGTGTTCTCCTCGACCAGATGGCCGCGGTCTGGACGGTGCCAGGTGCAACGCCGACTCTCCGCGAGAGATTTTCGGTGGTGTCATCGTTTGCCGACGAACTCAGAAAATTGGGGCCAGCGAATTTTCTGTATTGCGATGGCTATACGCTCTTCGCTCACGGACACCGGCGGAAGCATGCCGAAACCGGCAGGATAGAAGCGCCAGGTCTCGTGTTGCTCCAGCAACACTGCCAAAGCGGCCAACAAGGGATCGTGGCGGATGGGCTCTCAATCCGCAGCGACGATCAGCTTGTTACGCTATTCGCGAGCGTTCCCTTGACAAGCGAGCGGTGGGAGCCTCTTGCAGAAGGGGAGTTGGTTGCTGTCTCTCATGGGCAATTCGCTGCACG
>JBAQER010000909.1:0-1772 GCA_049286845.1 Bradyrhizobium sp. | reverse complement strand
GATCAGCCTGATCACGGCGATCAACCAGATCACCTACGCGTTCGGCCCCGGCGTGATCGGCCTTTTGCGCGATGCATCCGGCAGCTACGCGCTGCCGTTCTACGGCTGCATCGGGTTGGAGCTTGTGGCGGCGGTACTGATCATGATCCGCGGGCGACGCAAGCTCATGTAGATGGACCCCCGGGGCCCGTTACCCCATCTACGGACCGCCTACGCAAGCTCCGACACTTCTCCCGCCGGCAGTTCGAATTCGAATGCGTTCAGCGTCATCGACACCATCGTGTAATAGCCGCACAGCCCGATGATCTCGGTCAAGCCGCGCACGGTGAGGACCTTGATGGCCTCGTCATACAGCGCCTGTGAAACGCCGCGGCCTTCGTGCAGCGACTTGGCGACGTCGTAGATCATCTGGCCCCTGGGATCGTCGAATGTCGGCGTGCGGCGGTTACGGATGTCATCGATGATCCCTGGATCCATGCCGCCTTTCAGTGCGAGCCGCTTGTGCGCATACCATTCGTAATGCGCGGTCCAGTGTCGCGCCGTGACCAGGATCGCGATCTCCGACAGTTTCGCCGGAAACATCGTGTCGAAGCGCAGCACCTCGCCAAGCCGCGTGGCATGCCTGGCCATTTCCGGGCTGTTGAGCCAGGCCATCATCGGCGCCGGCGGGGCGCCGCGCTTGCCGGCGATCGACTCGTCGTAGGTTTCTTTTTGTGCGGGGCTCATTTCGCCAGGCGAAAGCAACTTCAGCCGCATGTCCGTTTCCTCTTGTTTTTCAATCGTTACGCGCTTTGCGAATACACCTGATCGCCGCCGGTGACCACCGCGCCGGCCGCATGGCGCGGCCCTCAGACATATTGAATTCCGCGAGGCGACGGCTAAGGTCGATTCAACATTCCCATATGGAAACGCCATCATGTCCGATCTGGAAAAATTTCGCCGCGAAACCCGCGCCTGGCTGGAGGCCAATTGTCCGCCGGAGATGCGGCGGCCGATGACCTCGGAGGCCGATACGTTCTGGGGCGGCCGCAACGCCAAATTTTCTTCCGAGCCGCAGCGCGTCTGGTTCGAGCGGATGCGCGACAAGGGCTGGACCGTGCCGCATTGGCCGAAGGAATATGGCGGCGGGGGTCTCGACGCGGAGCAGACAAAGATCGTGCGCCAGGAAATGGCGGCGATCGGTGCGCGGCAGCCGCTGGTTTCGTTCGGCATTTCCATGCTGGGACCGGCGCTGCTGAAATACGGCACTGACGCGCAGAAGAAGGAGCATCTGCCGAAGATCACCGCCGGCCTGATCCGCTGGTGCCAGGGCTATTCCGAGCCGAACGCCGGATCGGATCTCGCCTCGTTGCAGACCCGCGCCGAGAGCGACGGCGACGATTACGTCATCAACGGCCAGAAGATCTGGACCTCCTATGCCAACTACGCCGACTGGATCTTCTGCCTGGTGCGCACCGACCCCACGGCCAAGAAGCATGACGGCATCAGCTTCATCCTGTTCGACATGACCTCGAAAGGGGTATCGACCAAGCCGATCCTGCTGATCTCCGGCTACTCGCCGTTCTGCGAAACCTTCTTCGACAATGTGCGGGTGCCGAAGTCTCACGTGGTCGGCACCGTCAACCGCGGCTGGGACGTCGCCAAATATCTGCTGCAGCACGAGCGCGCGATGATCTCCGGCATGGGCGAGCGCGGCGTCGGAAGGCCGCTCGGCCAGGTCGCCGCCGATTCGGTCGGCAGCGACGAGCAGGGCCGGCTGGAGGATGCGATGC
>JBAQER010000908.1:0-6192 GCA_049286845.1 Bradyrhizobium sp. | reverse complement strand
GTGCCTCTTGAGCAATGTTGCAATTTAGCAAAGCGACCTGGCGCTCGCAACCGGGCATCGGGTCGTTGCCGGACCTCAGGCCGCTAGCTGCGTCGGCCGGTTTGTACTGAATGATCCGGCGGGCCGGCCCCAAGTCAACCGGAAGCGATCCCCGCCCTAACCAAATGGATTGCCTTCACGGATCGAGCAGCTCTCGCCGGAGGCCGTCATCGAATCGATCGTATACATCACACCGTCGACCCCCCGCCGCTTCAAACCTCCGCGTTCTCGACCGAATGTCACCGCAACCGAACAACTCGAGAAGCCCGGATCAAAGGTTACGACGAAGCGCCTTGCACCCTGTGCGAAGGCGGTACTGCCCACAAGCCGGTTACCTTCAAAATGCAAGCCCGTCGCTTCGCCGCCGGCATTGATCGTACTACCCGGCGCGTTGTCGGTTTGTTTCCTGCCTCTTTTTGAAGCTCGCGAACCGCGCTCGAACAAGCGTCCGGAGGAACTGACGTAAATCGTATGCTGCGCTGCAACTGCCACATTCTTCTTTTGCCCGTCCGGACCGGTCTGAGCCACCGACACCGACCAGCTTGCTTGAATGGTCTTGTTGTAAAGCTGACGCGGCGCATCGGCGG
The DNA here is from genome assembly GCA_049286845.1 of Bradyrhizobium sp. GTDB lineage: Bacteria > Pseudomonadota > Alphaproteobacteria > Rhizobiales > Xanthobacteraceae > Bradyrhizobium. The sequence continues at coordinate 5,566 of JBAQER010000908.1, read as the reverse complement.
AAGCCGGACCGGTTTGAACTCCAATGAGCGCGGCAATGGCACAGGCGCTCGGCGCGATCTGTCTCAAAATATATACATTCACGGGGGCGTCCCCCTCAAAGCTTCGATCAAGGCAATACTTGATTGATGCCCGGCTTCCAGAAAATAGCAAGAGCTTGGGTCTCCCGCATTGCAGCGGAACGAAGCAGGCCAGGTCTACGATTCCAGGCGGTAGCGGCTGTCAGCGAGCGAATGCGTTGCCGCTCTGTACCGAACAGGTCGGCGAACTGGTGCTGATTGAGTCGATCACATACATCTGCCCATCCGGGCCTTTCCGCATGATCTTGCCGCCCGCACCCTTGGCATCGATTACAGACAGCGAGCAGCTGGAGAAGCCAGGGTCAAACGTGGCCGTAAACTGGACGGCGCCGCTGGCCCAGGTTTGCACTCCAACCATCTTGCTGCCTTCGAAACGCACACTCCCCGGATAGGCGCCGGATTCTCCCGGGGCCTTGCTGGTCTCCCGGGACGCCCGGCCTCTTACCGATGTGACCCGCTTCTTCAAGAACACGCGACCGGCGCTGCTGACGTAAATCGTGAGCGCTACGGCATTGTTGAAACTCACCGGCGCGCCGCTGGCGTTCTTGCCGCTGCCGGCAATTGCCCAGTGGAGAGTGACGGTCTTGTTCAGAGCGGCCTGCGGCGCGCTGCTGGCGGATAAGGGGGCGGTTGAGAGAATGCCGAAGGCACAGGCCAAAACCAGATGAACGCGCATGGTGCTCAAATCCCTGGCGATCTTTCCGAATGCTTTCAGCACTACGAAAACTGTTCGCTCTTGCCAAGCGGCTTGTTCACCGGGCCGGGCAATTGGGCAGATCATTGAGGCTGCCGACCATGTGCGCATCGCAACAAGCGCCCGACGGCAATGGCGCGCGCACGCTGCTGCGCCGCGTGCCCCGGCGCTCAGCTGTTCGACGACCCGCGGGCGTTCCAGTTGCTCCATCGCGCGCTGGCCAGCGTCTGATGGTCCGTCGTCATCGGGCGGCGGGTCTGCCGCTCATGGGCCGCGACGATCGCTTCGGATTCCCTGATCTTCCGTTTCAGCTCGGCCACCGTCTCCTGGGTCCGGTCGGCGGCCTTCGATCGAGCGATCTCGCCGACGGTAAACCGGGCGGTTTCCAGATGTTTCAGGGCCTCGCGCTGTTTCCTGATCTGGGCCCGATGCCAGGCGATCTGGCTGTTACTGTCTGCAACCATGTGGAGTCTCCCGAGGTGGGTGCCCGAGCATAAGTGATTCGCCGGTTCTGCCAGGCATCGATTTGCCTGGGGTCAACGGGCTTGACCCACGTCAAGGTTGCTCGATTCCCGCCATGTAGCTTTTCAGCCCAAATGACTTGAAAGCCGGCCATGGAATGGGAGCGTATCAGGAAGCGGCCCGAAGATTGTGTCGGCGCCAACCTTCTGGATTATCAGGAATACGCCGGGCGCTTTGCCTGGTCGCAGGCGCGGGCGCTGCTCGATGGTCTGCCCAATGGCGGGATCAATATCGCGTTCGAGGCGGTCGACCGGCACGTGCTGGCGGGCCGGGGCGACAAGCTGGCGCTGCGCTGGATCGGGCGCGACGATCAGGTTCGCGATTTCAGCTACCAGGCTCTGCGCGCGCAGACCAACCGGTTTGCCAATACCCTGGCGGCGCGCGGGGTCGCAAAAGGCGATCGGGTATTCTCGCTGCTCGGCCGCGTGCCCGAACTCTACATCGCCGCCCTCGGTACACTGAAGAATGCCAGCGTGTTCTCGCCCTTGTTCTCGGCGTTCGGGCCGGATCCCATCAAGGCCCGCATGACCATCGGCAATGCCAAAGTGCTTGTCACCTCCGAGGCATTTTACCGACGCAAGATAGAGCCCTGGCGAAAGGAACTCGCGAGCCTTGAGCATGTCTTCCTGACCGAATGTTCGGGCAGTCTTCCTGCTGATACGATCGAGCTGTCCGCCGCGCTGGCGCAAGCTTCGGATTCGTTCGAGACGATATGGACGGGGCCCGAAGACATGGCCTTGCTTCATTTCACCAGCGGGACGACCGGCCGGCCAAAGGGCGTCGTGCATGTCCATGAGGCCGTCGTCGCCCATCACATCACCGGACGGCTGGCGCTCGATCTGCGTTCGGACGACATCTTCTGGTGCACGGCCGACCCGGGATGGGTGACCGGGACGTCCTATGGCATCATCTCGCCACTCACCAATGGCGCGACCATGATCGTCGACCAGGCCGAATTCGACGCGGAACGCTGGTATCGCATCCTGCAGCAGCAGAACGTCACCGTCTGGTACACGGCGCCGACGGCGATCCGCATGCTGATGAAGGTGGGAACCGAAATTACCAGGCGGTTCGATCTGTCCAAACTGCGGCTGATGGCCAGTGTCGGCGAACCGCTCAATCCGGAGGCCGTGGCGTGGAGCGCGGCGGCCTTCGGCAAGCCGTTCCACGACAACTGGTGGCAGACGGAAACCGGCGGCATCATGATCTCCAACTATCGCTCGATGGATGTGAAGCCGGGTTCGATGGGGCGTCCGCTGCCGGGGGTTACGGCCGGCATCGTCGAGCGCGTTGAAGGCGGGGCGGTGCGTGAGATCACGAAACCGATGGCGATGGGCGAACTCGCGCTGCGCCCCGGTTGGCCGTCGATGATGCGCGCCTACCTCAACGAGGAGGAGCGCTACCGGAAGTGCTTCGTGGGCGGCTGGTACCTGACCGGCGACCTCGCGATGCGTGACGGCGAGGGATACTACTGGTTCGTCGGCCGGGCGGACGACGTGATCAAGAGCGCCGGCCATCTGATCGGCCCGTTCGAGGTGGAGAGCGCCCTGATGGAGCATCCGGCCGTGGCCGAGGCCGGCGTGATCGGCATTCCCGACCCGACCGCCGGCGAGATGGTCAAGGCCTACGTCGCGCTCAAGAACGGCTTCGAGTCCAGCGAGGCGCTGCGCAAGGAATTGCTTGGCCATGCGCGTCAGCGTCTCGGTCCGGCTGTTGCGCCGAAGGACATCGCCTTTCGGCAGAACCTGCCGAAGACGCGCAGCGGCAAGATCATGCGCCGCCTGCTCAAGGCCCGTGAGCTGGGCCTGCCGGAGGGCGACATCTCGACGCTCGAAAGCGAGGAGCGATGACCGCACCAACCGACAAGCCGCATCTGTCGCGCGAGCACATGCTGGGTCTATTGAAAGAGATGATCCGCATTCGTCGCTTCGAGGACAAGTGCGCCGAACTCTACACCCGTGAAAAGATCAGGGGGTTCCTGCACCTCTACGACGGCGAGGAAGCGGTTGCCGTCGGCGTCATCCCGGTGCTGGAGAAGCGCGACAGGATCGTGGCGACCTACCGCGAGCATGGACACGCATTGGTGCGCGGCGTGCCGATGACGACGGTGCTGGCGGAGATGTACGGCAAGCAGGAAGGCTGCAGCCGCGGACGCGGCGGCTCCATGCACCTTTTCGATCGCGCCACGAACTTTTACGGCGGCAACGCCATCGTCGGCGGCGGCCTGCCGATGGCGGTCGGATTGGCGCTCGCCGACCGCATGCGCGGTGACGACACCGTCACGGCCTGCTTCTTCGGGGAGGGCGCGGTGGCCGAAGGCGAGTTTCACGAAAGCCTGAATCTCGCCGCGCTATGGGAGCTGCCGGTGCTGTTCGTGTGCGAAAACAACCTTTACGCCATGGGAACCGCGCTCGCCCTCTCGGAATCCGAAACTGAAATCCAGCGCAAGGCCGGATGCTACAGGATCGCTTCCGAGGCGGTCGACGGCATGGACGTGATCGCCGTCGAGGCTGCCGCCCGCCGGGCGGTGCATGCGGTGCGCGAGAGCCGCAAGCCCTATTTCCTGGAATGCCGGACCTACCGGTTGCGCGCGCATTCGATGTTCGACGCGCAGCTCTATCGCGACAAGGCCGAGGTCGAGGCCTGGCGGCACAAGGAACCGATCGTGCGCTTTCAGGGGTGGCTGGAAGCCAATCATATGGCTCATCCCGAAGATCTGGCGCGTATCGAGGCCGAGGTGGCGGCCGAGATTGCCGAGGCGGTCGCATTCGGCGAGGCAGGAACATGGGAGCCTGTCGAGCAACTCGCCCGCTTCACCTATGCAGAAGCCGAAGGGTGAGATGTCATGCCGCCGCAAATGACACAGCCCGCAACGACTGAAATCACCTACCGCGACGCGATGCGCGAGGCGATCCGCGATGCATTGCGCCGGGATGACCGTGTATTCCTGGTGGGCGAGGATGTCGGCCGTTACGGCGGCTGCTACGGGGTGAGCAAGGGCCTGTTGGCGGAATTCGGCGCGGAACGGATCCGCGATACGCCGCTGTCGGAATCCGGGTTTACCGGCGCCGGCATCGGTGCGGCGATGGCCGGCATGCGCCCGATCGTCGAGCTGATGACGGTGAATTTCAGCCTGCTTGCGCTCGATCAGATCCTCAATTCCGCGGCCACTGTGCGGCACATGTCGGGAAACCAGTTCGGCGTGCCGCTCGTCATTCGCATGGCGACCGGCGCCGGCCGCCAGCTTGCGGCCCAGCATTCGCACAGCCTCGAAGGCTGGTATGCGCATATTCCCGGCATCAAGGTGCTGGCGCCGGCGACCGTGGAAGATGCGCGCGGCATGTTGTGGACGGCCTTGCAGGATCCCGATCCGGTGCTGATCTTCGAAAACGTCATGCTCTACGGCATGACCGGCAGGCTGGCCGCGGACGCTGGTCCGGTCGATATCGCCAGGGCCGCTGTTCGCCGGCCCGGGCGCGACATCTCGCTCATCACCTATGGCGGCTCGCTGTGGAAGACGCTCGAAGCCGCGGCGGTGCTGGCCGGCGAGAACATCGATGCCGAAGTGATCGATCTGCGCAGCCTGAGGCCGCTCGACGACGCGACCATCATGGCGTCGGTTGCCAGAACGCGCCGGGCGGTCATCATCGATGAAGGCTGGCGCAGCGGCAGCCTGTCGGCGGAAATCGGCATGCGTATCGTTGAGCAGGTATTCTGGGAACTGGACGCCCCGATCGGCCGCGTGTGCAGCGCGGAGGTGCCAATACCATACGCCCGGCACCTCGAGAACGCAGCGATCCCGCAGGTGCCCGGCATCGTCGCGGCCGCCAAAGCCGCGCTTGGGCGAGTATAGGCCATGGCCGAATTCCGCATGCCCTCCCTCGGCGCCGATATGGAAGCGGGCAAGCTGGTTGAGTGGCTGGTCAAACCGGGGGATCGGGTCAAACGCGGCGATATCGTTGCCGTGGTCGAGACCCAGAAGGGCGCGATCGAGATCGAAATCTTCGAGACCGGCAAGATCGAGCAGATTCTGGTCGGTCTCAACACCGAAGTGCCCGTCGGGACGCCGTTGGCGCGGATTCAAACCGAACTCGAGGCAACGGCCGGTACGGCAGCCGCCGCTCCGCCACCGCCGGCTCCGGCCGTCCCGGTCGCCGCTCCGCCTTCGATGCCGGCTCCGGTTGCGTCATCACCGCCGCCGCCATCGTCGCTGCCACCACCGCCACCGCCCGTCGCACCAGCTGCGGCGGCGCGCGCGCGGGTGTCACCGGC
>JBAQER010000907.1:0-3670 GCA_049286845.1 Bradyrhizobium sp. | reverse complement strand
CGGTGACAGCCTCCGCGCCGGCCCTGCCGCCGGTGCCCCCGGCGGGACCGCCCGCCCCCCCGATCTCCCAATAGGCTATCGCTGGACCGCGGTTTCGCCCCATGCCCGCGCTTGACCGTTCTGGAGTGCTGCTCTAGAGTAATGATCCAGACGAATTCGAGAGGTCAGGATGGCCGTGCGCGAGGATCTGCTGGCCGCCGGCTTGGCGGTGTTCGACCGTGACGGCTTCGAGGGGGCGACGGTGGCGGCCATTCGCACCCGCGCACGGGCCTCGAACGGCAGCTTCTTCCATTTCTTCGGATCGAAGAAGGAACTGGCGGGCACGCTGTTTCTGGAAGTGCTGCAGCACTATCACGCTGCGGTGTTGGCTGCGATCGACGCGCGATGCAGTGCGCAGGAGGGCATCGGCCGCCTGATCCGCGCGCATCTGGATTGGGTGGCGAACAACCGGCGCGAGGCGCGCTATCTGTTCGAGATTTCGCGCAGCGAATGGACCGAAGAGGTCAAGGACGCGCAGCGGACGCAGAATTCGCGCCTCGCCGAGGGCGTCGAACGCTGGCGCGCGCCGCTGATCGCGCGCGGCGAATTGCTGCCGATGACCTCGACGCTGTTCTTCAGCCAGATCGTCGGACCGGCGCAGATCTTCTGCCGCGCCTGGCTGTCGGGCCGCGACCGCAGCGACCCAAGACTTCAGGCCGACATCCTGATCGCCTGCGCGATCCGCGCGCTGGTCGCGCCGGAAGCCATTCAACAGACCGGAGGCACGCGATGACGGGGAATTCCGACCTGAAGCCCGATTTGGACTTCGCTGGAATCGCAACGCGAATCCGCGACAGCGTCGGCCGTCAGGGTTTCATGGGCCACGTCGGCGCAGAACTGTCCGAACTCGCGCGTGGCTCCTGCACGCTCGCCGTCGACCGCCGGCCGGAACTGTTGCAGCAGCACGGCCTGTTCCATGGCGGGGTCACGGCATTCCTGGTCGACAACGCGACCACGATCGCGGCGGCGACGTCGCGCGGCCAGCCGGCGCTCACGGCGGAATACAAGTTGAATCTACTGTCGCCGGCTTCCGGCGAACGCCTGATCTGCCGCGCGCGCGTGATCAAGCCCGGACGGCAGGTCGCCGTGGTCGCCGCCGACGTGTTCTGCGTCATCGACGGTGTCGAGAAACACACCGCCACCGCGCTGGCGTCGATTGCGATGCTGCCGGGAGAAGTGACGGCACAAATGCCAAGCCCGGCCTGAGGCCGGGCTTGGTGTTCAGCGTGATGTAGAGAGCCCCCGATACGATCAGGAGGCGGCGCCTTCCTGCGGCTGCTCGTCGTGGTGGGCTTCGGGATCGAAGAATTCGCCGGCGGCGGCGAGCGCCTCTGCGGCAGCGTCCTGGTCTTCCTGACGCGTCGAGATGTCTTCGCCGCGATTGATGCGCTCGGCCTCGTCGGCGCTGCGCGCGACCGTCACGGTGACGCTGACTTCGACTTCCGGATGCACGGCGATGGCGATGTTGTGCTTGCCGATGGTCTTGATCGGCGCGTCCAGCATGACCTGGCTGCGGTCGATCGCAACGCCATCCGCCTCGAACGAGGCGATGATGTCGCGAACCGACACCGAGCCGAACAACTGGCCGGTCTCAGAAGCCTGACGGAGCACGACGACGTTGCGGCCGTCGATCTTCTCGGCGACCTTGGTCGCCTCGCCCTTGGCCTGCAGGTTGCGGGCTTCGAGTTCGGCTTTCATGCCGTCGAACTTGGCGCGGTTGTCCGCGGTGGCGCGCAGCGCCTTGTTACGCTTCAAGAGGAAGTTGCGGGCATAGCCGTCCCTGACGCGGACGACTTCGCCCATCTGGCCGAGCTTGGCGACGCGTTCCAGCAAAATGACTTCCATATTGGTTCTCCTTTAAGGTGATGAGTACTGTGAGGTTGCAGTGAAGTGTGGATTTCAGGACGCAGGGAGCGGCGGCGGCCTCCCTTGCAGATAACGCTGGCGAAATCCGAAGATGGCGTCGGCAACGCCGAGCGCCACCATCGCCAGAACCGGCCAGCCGAACACCACGACGATCGCGTAGGCGCAGCTCAGCCACAGCGCGCGGCTCTTCAAGGCCAGCGTCAGCGTGTGCAGGACGGCAAAGCCGGTGATCGCGTAAGCCATCATCAGGACCGCGCTGACGATCTGCGCCAGGATCGCAAGCAAGCCGCCGGTAAAGCAGAACGCGATCGCGACCGACAGCGCCACCAGCGTCATCGGCGGCAGTTCGGCGCTTTTCAGATCGGGCCAGGGGCGGTGCAGCCGTCCCGACGTCGACGTGATTCGCGCGGCGAGCCAGAGATTGAGCGTCAGCGTCATCATCGCGACGATCGCGGCCGCAGCCGGCGCAATGATCACCAGGGCATCGACCCATCGTTCGATCTCGCCGTGCGACGTCGCATTGCGCGGGCCGAGGATGCGCATCAAGCCGCGCTTCAGTGCGCCGGTGATGGTGTCGGCATCGCTGCCGAGCGTCAGCAGGGCTGCCATCGTGGTCAGTGCGGCAAAGCCCGCGATCCAAAGCAGGATGCGGCCGATCGGATACCATTCGAGAGCAGGCGTATCCGGCGTCGCGCCGTTGCCGGAGGGGACGGAATTGTCCATGGGACGGCCCAGCAGCGCGAGGTGTCCGAGCCACCAGGCAGGCAGCGCGACGGTGAGGACAAAGGCGATGCAATAGGGCAGGCCGAAGATCGCGCCGAGCCCGGTGGCGGCGGCAATCCCGCCGATGGTGGCGCTGAGTGGGCCCCATCCAAGGCCTGCCACCATCAGCGGCAGCGGCGCCAGATAGAACAGCAGCAGCGAGATCAGCGCGCCCGATACGATCGAGGCGAACATCAGCGCCGACGCGCTGCCGGCCGCAACCGCGATGAGAACGATCATGATCATCAGCTGTCCCGCTCCCTTCGAGCGGTTAGAGGTTCCTTGAGAACCCCAACCATCGGCAACCGGACGACCCGGAAGCCTTATGAATAGCGTTGACCGGCGACAGCGATGCCGCCGGTCAAGGAGTTGTTTAGCGGATCACGTAAGGCAGCAGGCCGAGGAAACGCGAGCGCTTGATGGCGCGCGCGAGTTCACGCTGCTTCTTGGCGGATACGGCGGTGATGCGGCTCGGCACGATCTTGCCGCGCTCGGACACGTAACGCATCAGCAGTTTGGAATCCTTGTAGTCGATCTTCGGCGCATTCGGACCCGTGAACGGGCAGGTCTTGCGGCGGCGGAAAAACGGACGGCGTGCACCAGCTTCAGCCATGATTCTTACTCCTCAACCGCTGCTTCGGCGTCTTCGCGCGGACGGCGCGGACCACGATCGCCACGATAGCCACCGCCCTCGCGGTCGCCCCGGAAGCCGCCTTCGCGGTCGCCACGGAAACCGCCGCCACGGTCGTCGCGATCGCGGTCGCGATCGGCCTTGCGCATCATCGCCGAGGGACCTGCCTCATGCTCTTCGACGCGAACGGTGAGATAGCGGATCACGTCTTCGCTGATCCGCTCCTGGCGCTCGACTTCGGCGACCGCCGCCGAGGGAGCATCGATGTTCAGGAGCACGAAGTGCGCCTTGCGATTCTTGTTCCTGCGGTAGGTGAGGGAGCGTACGCCCCAGTTTTCCATCTTCACGACCTTGCCGCCGAGACCTTCGACG
>JBAQER010000906.1:0-1685 GCA_049286845.1 Bradyrhizobium sp. | reverse complement strand
CCGCGAGTTCGGTTCAACGCAAGACGTGGATGCCCGGCTCAAGCCCACGGCTGTCCGGTTGAGTTTTGGTGGACAAGGGGCATGGCATTGATTCCACTCGGTGTTGGACGTTGGGGAACGTTCCGGACACTGAGGGGGCAATGCCATGCTGCATAAGAATAGTGTGTTTCATGATCTATTGAAGCAGGTGCCGTGGGCGGATTTCGATCGGCTGGTGCAAAGCCACCGCGCCGATGCTCGGGTCCGCCGGTTGCCGACGAAAAGCCAGTTCATCGCGATGCTGTATGGGCAATTGGCCGGGGCGGCGAGCCTGCGCGACATCGTCGACGGCATGGCGAGCCAAAGCGCGCGGCTCTATCACCTGGGCGCCAAGCTGCCAAAGCGGTCGACCTTGTCGGATGCCAACGCGCTGCGGCCGAGTGCGCCGTTTGCCGAATTGCTGGCCCTGATGATGGCGCGCGCCCATCGCGGTCTGCGCCGCAGCCTGGCCGAGACGACCTATCTGATCGACGCGAGCGGGCTCAAGCTCGACAGCCGCAGCCTCGATTGGGCGCGCTTTTCGCAACGCGTGTGTGGCGCCAAGATGCATGTGATCTATGACGCCGACGCCGATCAGCCGATCTATGCCGCGATCACCCCGGCCCGGATCAACGACATCACCGCCGCGCAGACGATGCCGATCGAGCCGGGCGCGACTTATGTCTTTGATCTGGGCTATTATGACTATGCTTGGTGGAAGAAGCTCGACGACGCGCAATGCCGCATCGTCACCCGGCTCAAATCCAATACGCCGCTGACCATCGTCGAAGAACTGCCGATCCCGGCAGAGGGCAACATTCTCTCCGATCGCATCGGCCACCTGCCCCGACGCCTCTCCAACAGCCGCGACAACCCCTTCCAGGACCCGGTGCGCGAGGTGCGCGTCAAGCTCGATACCGGCAAGGTGCTGCGCATCCTCTCGAACGACCTGGATGCCTCGGCCACCGAGATCGCCCTTCTCTACAAACGCCGCTGGGCAATCGAACTGTTCTTCCGATGGGTCAAGCAGGTCCTCAAAATCCGCCGCTTCCTCGGCACCAGCGAAAATGCCGTGGCCATCCAGATCGCCGTCGCCCTGATCGCCTTCCTGCTGCTGCGATTGGCGCAAGCCGCCCAGAAAACCATCGCCAGCCCGCTCGCCTTCGCCCGTCTCGTCCGCGCCAATCTGATGCATCGCAGGCGCCTCGACCGCCTCCTCGACACCGAACCTCCACCAATCCTCAACCCCAACCAGCTGGCGCTCCAATGGAACCTCAGCTAAACCGGACAGCCGTGTGGCTTGACCCGGTCATCCACGTCATTCCTTGGCGCCCGAGCACTCCGAAGACGTGGATGGCCGGGACATGCCCGGCCAAGGGGTTAGAGCAGATTCCGATGAAATTGATCACCCCCCATTCGTCATCCCCGGGCTTGTCCCGGGGGTCCACGTGGATGGCCGGGACAAGCCAGGACAAGCCCGGCCATGACGGTAGCAGGGGCGATTCAAGCTGACCGGAACATGCTCTAGCTGCGGGTATTCTTGGGGCTTGTTCAGAAATAACTGCACCGTTTGGATCGCGGCCGTCCCGCCCGCATGCGGCCGGGACGGCCGCGGTCCGGTCACTGCTGCTGCAGCCGATTCGATAATTTTCGGACGAGTCCTAAGC
>JBAQER010000905.1:0-8741 GCA_049286845.1 Bradyrhizobium sp. | reverse complement strand
GCGTTATAGGCCGGTAACCTGCCGAAATCAAAGATTTGCAGGGATTTTCGGTATGGAGGTAGTGGCTGCTGCCCGCTTAAGGAGGCAGATTTTAACCATGATTTCACGCCCCAATGCGAGGATGCCGCTCTCCTTTCTCGTTCCGAGAGACGCCTCATGGCATTCGGTTTGTTTCGAAAACGGCTGCCGGAGCCGGTCGCGCCCGCGGTCGAACCGGCGGTGGCGCCCCCCGCCGTTGCGGCCGCTGCGCCCGGCAATTCGGACAGCGATTCGGCCAGGGAAATCCTCGAACTGCTTGAACTCGAACTGGGCGCGATGATCCGCCAGCTCGAGCGCGCGGCCAATTCGGTCGCCGGCGGCGCCGAAGCGACGGCAGCCACGCTCTCCACCATCCGCCAGCGCACAGACGCCCTGACCGGGCGCACCAGCGCCGCGCAATCCACCGCGACCACCTTCTCCCAGGCCGCCGACCAGTTCACCCATTCGGCGCAGGGCATCGGATCCCAGGTGCGCGACGCCAGCAAGCTGGCCGACCAGGCCGGCGAAGCCGCCCGCGAAGCCAGCCTCAATGTCGACCGCCTGAGGGAGTCCTCGGCCGCAATCGGCAATGTCGTCAATCTGATCGCGCAGATCGCCAGGCAGACCACGCTCCTGGCGCTCAACTCCACCATCGAGGCGGCGCGGGCGGGTACCGCCGGACGCGGCTTCGCGGTCGTCGCCACCGAGGTCAAGGCGCTGGCGGTGCAGACCCAGAACGCCACCGAGGAAATCTCGAAAAAAATCGACGCGCTGCAGAAGGACGCCGCGGGCTCGGTCGATGCGGTGCATCGGATCTCGCAGGCGATCGAGGCGATCCGCCCGGTGTTCGAGAACGTCACCGGCGCGGTGGCGGAGCAGAATGAAACCACCAGCGCGATGTCCGACAACGCCGCCACCGCGTCGAACTTCATCGTCGCGGTCGGCGACAGCGCCGCCGAGATCGACAGCGCCACCAAGGAAGCCGAGACCCATGGCGAACGTGTCGCCAGCGCCGGCAAGGCCGTCACCATGTTCGCGCAGAAGCTCAAGTCGCGCTGCGCGGTGTTGCTGCGGCAGGACGAGCGCAAGGACCAGCACACGAGCCAACGGCTGCCGTGCAATCTGGGAATAGAGATCCAGACCGCGCGCGGCCCGGTCGCCGCGTCGGCTTACGAGATCGCCCGGGAAGGCATCCTGATCGGAGGACCGGACTCCGAGAGGTTGCCGCTGAATGAAAGCCTCGACGCCGCACTGGAAGGCGTCGGCGCCTGCAGGATCCGCACCGGCGAACGGTCGAAGGCCGGCGTGCAGGCGCGTTTCGAGCGGCCCGATGCCGCATTGATCGAAAAGATCGAAGACAAGCTCTGGTCGATCCAGGACGAAAACACCGAAGCCGTCACCAGCGCCATCGAAGCCGGCCGCGCACTGACCAGGATTTTCGAGGACGGCGTCAGGAGCGGCGCCATCTCGATGGACGACATGTTCGACGAGAACTACGTCGAAATCCCCGGCAGCAATCCGGTGCAGCACCGCACCCGGATCCTGGACTGGGCCGATCGCGCGCTGCCTCCGTTCCAGGAGGCCTTCCTCACCAAGGATCCGCGCATGGCATTCTGCGTGATGATCGACCGCAACGGCTACCTGCCGGTGCACAACAAGCTCTACTCGCATCCGCAGCGTCCCGGCGACGTCGCCTGGAACACCGCGAACAGCCGCAACCGCCGCATCTTCAACGATCCGGCGGGCCTCGCCGCCGGCCGCAACCAGCGCGCCTACCTGATCCAGAGCTATGCCCGCGACATGGGCAACGGCAAGACCATCATGATGCGCGAGATCGACGTACCGATCCGCGTCAACGGCCGCCACTGGGGCGGCTTCCGCACTGCCTACAAGCTCTGACCTACCAGAACCCCGGCAGTGTCGGCTCCAGCCTTCCGCCTTTTCGCACCGGCGCGATTCGCAGCGCCAGCCCGGTCTTGTCGTCGGTCTCGACCGCGACGCCGCTGAATGTCGCCGCGCCCGCCGCCGGTTCGAAGCGGCCCGAGGGAATGCCCGTCGTAAAACGCCGCAGCGGCTCCTCCTTCTGCATGCCGATGATCGAATCGTAATCGCCGGTCATGCCGGCGTCGGTCATGTAGGCGGTGCCGCCGGAAAGGATCTGGTGATCGGCGGTCGGCACGTGGGTGTGGGTGCCGACCACGAGACTGGCGCGGCCGTCGCAGAAGAAGCCGATGCCCTGCTTTTCGCTCGACGCCTCGCAATGGAAATCGACCACGATGGCGTCGGCCGCCTCGCGCAGCGGACAGGCCTCGAGTTCGCGGCCGATGACGGCGAACGGGTCGTCGAACGGCGTCATGAAGACGCGGCCGATGGCGTTGACGACCAGCGCGCGCTTGCCGTTCTTGGTGTCGACCAGCGCGGCGCCGCGGCCCGGCGTGCCCTTCGGAAAATTCGCCGGACGAACCAGTCGCGGCGCCCGCTCGATGAATACCAGCGCCTCGCGCTGATCCCACGCATGGTTGCCGAGCGTGACCGCATCGGCGCCGGCGTCGACGAACTCCTGATAGATCGCCTCGGTGATGCCGAAACCGCCGGCGGCGTTCTCGCCGTTGACGACGACGAGATCGAGCGCCCAGTCGCGGATCATGCCCGGCAGATGCTCTGAGATGGCGGTGCGCCCGGCCCTGCCGACCACGTCCCCGACGAAAAGAATACGCAAGTTGCTAGCTCCGGAAATCGAACACTCGGGTTTCCGTTAGCACATAATCCAGCGTCTCGTCGTGCGACAACGCAGGCACCGCCTCGAATTCCTGCACGGCGAAGGCGAGGCCGATGGCCGTGATGGCTTTCGCCTTGCGCAAATGCGCCAGGGTGTAGTCGTAATATCCGCCGCCATAGCCGATGCGATGTCCCAGCCGGTCGAAGGCGGCCAGCGGCACCAGCATGATGTCGGGAACGACCTCGGCGGCGGCGGGCGACGGCTCGGGGATGCCGAGCGGTCCAAGCATCAGCCGGTCGTCGGGAGACCAGGCACGAAAGGCCAGCGACTTGCCGCGCGCGACGATCGCCGGCAGCGCCAGCAGCACTCCCACTGCGGCCAGCTTCCGCATCAGGGGAGCGGGATCGATCTCGCCGCGGATCGGCGAATAGCCCGAGACGATCGTGCCGGGCGCGACCTCGATCGGCAGCCCGCGTTTGGCGACGGCCTTTGCCGCGGCGTCGCGCTTCTTGTCGCTCAGCGCATCGCGCCTGGCGAGAGCTGCGGTGCGGAGATCGGCCTTCGATCGCTCTGTCGGCAAAGTTGGCATCCAGCGTTGTATTTCGCCGTCATCACATTCCTGGTGTCATCACCCGCTATCGGGTCGGCGCGACGCGCCGCCCGACGACAGGCTCCAGCGGATGATCCAGTATTCCAGAGAACTCGTGATTGAACTGCGAAGCTGCGGGGGATACTGGATACCCCGCTTTCGCGGGGTATGACGGGTGAGACGGCAACTACAAAATTCGAAAACAAAAGTGCGAAGCCGCGATGGCCGTTGAAGCACTCGATCCCGGAGTTCCCTACGAAAGTAGGTGGGCACCATGTGACCGGATCCACGGACCCGGCCAGGGACAGTTCCCTTAAGGATCGATAAGGCCCCGGGGATATATGGCTCCTGACGCGCGACACAGCTTCGCCCTGCCAATGTAGACACGACGGGACCAAACCGCCAGCGTTAACGGGGGCTTTGGTCAACCAATCGCGACGCCGCCGCCGATGGTGCGGTTGAGGACCTGGGTGGTCTTCTCGATGCGTTCGGCCGCGGAGTTCAGCGCATTGGCCACCGCGATCTGCGTCGCCTTGGTGCGATCGGCCTCCGCGACGCGGACGTCGCGCAAGGCGACGACTTCTTCCTCGAGGTTGCGGATGCGCTGGCCGGAGTCGAGCAATTCGTCGCATACCGTCAGCGCCGCCATCACGGTCAGGCGCGCGTCGCCGATCTCGCCGAACTTGCCGCGCAGGCTCTGGATCCGCGATTCCAGACTCTCGGCGAGTTTCAGAAGCCGCACCTCCTGGCCTTCCTCGCAGGCCATCCGGTATTGCCGGCCGTTGATGGTGACGTTGATATGGCTCATCCGTCTTCTCCGGGATCGAGTACGGTGCGGATGGTGCTGATCGCCGCATCGAGCCGGTCGGCGATCTCGCGATTGGCGCGCTCCAGCCGGCGCGACTTCACCAGCGATCCGTCGAGTTCGTCGGCAAGCCGGGACCGGTCGGCGCCGAGCGCCTGAATCCGGGCCGCCAACTCGTTCTCGTCGCGGTCGGCTTCGCGCCGGCGTTCGACCGCGCTCTCCAACGCATCGAGCGCCGACATCAGCCGCCGCGTCGCGGCGTCGATATCGGCGAAGACCGGCTCGGCGTGGCCGGCGCCATTGGCGGGACGATCGCTCATGACAGACTGCGCGGACCTTTCATGAGCCGGCCGGGGCGCAAAATCCGCGATCCGGCAAGCGTTTAAGGGGAGAAATTTACGTGGCAAGCGAGGCCAGCGCAACGCCGCTTAGAAGCTATGCACCGCTAAGCAACTTTTCGCACCGGAAGCGCCCTTCCTCGCCTTGGACTCGGGGAACCGAGATGCTATCCAGCCCCTGACTTCCCGTTGCCTTCCGGCACTAACCGCGGCATTCGCACAGGTTGCGGATCGCCACCAAGCACCTCATTTCAAGCGGATTTTCATCATGACGCAGGTTCATTCCCGTATGGCCAATGCGATCCGTGGGCTCGCAATGGACGCCGTCGAAAAGGCGAAATCCGGCCATCCCGGCCTGCCGATGGGCGCCGCCGACATCGCCACCGTGCTGTTCACACAGTTCCTGAAATACGATGCCGCCGACCCGAAATGGCCGGACCGCGACCGTTTTGTTCTTTCGGCAGGCCACGGCTCGATGCTGCTGTATGCGCTGTTGTACCTGACCGGCGACAAGGACATGACGCTCGACCAGATCAGGAATTTCCGCCAGCTGGGATCGCTGACGCCGGGACACCCGGAAAACTTCCACACCAGGGGCATCGAGACCACGACCGGCCCGCTCGGCCAGGGCATCGCGACCTCGGTCGGTATGGCGCTGGCGGAAAAGATGCTCGCCGCTGAATTCGGCAAGAAGATCGTCAGCCATCACACCTATGTGCTCGCCTCCGACGGCGACCTGATGGAGGGCGTATCGCAGGAAGCGATCGCGATGGCCGGCCACTGGAAGCTCAACAAGCTGATCGTGCTCTACGACGACAACGGCATTTCGATCGACGGCCCCACCTCGATGGCCGACTCGGTCGACCAGGTGAAGCGGTTCAAATCGGCCGGCTGGGCCGCCGAGCGCATCGACGGCCACGATCCCAAGGCGATCGCCGCGGCGATCGAGCGGGCGCAGAAGTCCAACAAGCCGTCGCTGATCGCCTGCAAGACCACGATCGGCTACGGCGCGCCGAACAAGGCCGGCACCGCTAAGGTCCATGGCGAAGCGCTCGGCGCCGATGAACTCAAGGCCGCCAAGGAAAAACTCGGCATTTCGCTGGATCCGTTTTCGGTGCCGGAGGACGTGCTTAAGGCCTGGCGCCAGGCCGGCAGCCGCGGCGGCGGCGCGCGCAAGGAATGGGAAGCCCAGTTCGCGCAGCTCGGCAACCGCAAGCGCGCCGAATTCGAACGCCGCCTGCGGCACGAGCGGCCGGCTTCGCTGGCAAAGGCGCTGAAGGCCCACAAGAAGGCACTGATCGAGACGCCGTCGACGGCCGCCACCCGCAAATCATCGGAGGCCGCGATCGAAGCGATCGCAGCGGCGATGCCGATGGAATTCCTGGCAGGCTCCGCCGACCTCACCGGCTCCAACAACAACAAGGCGAAATCCGCGGTCGCCTTCTCGGCCAAGACGCCGAAGGGCCGCTTCATCCATTACGGCATCCGCGAGCACGGCATGGCGGCGGCCATGAACGGCATCTTCCTGCATGGCGGCTTCGCGCCGAACGGCGCCACGTTCCTGGTGTTCACCGACTATGCCCGCCCGGCGATGCGGCTTGCGGCCCTGATGGGGGCCGGCGTGGTCT
The DNA here is from genome assembly GCA_049286845.1 of Bradyrhizobium sp. Classification (GTDB taxonomy): domain Bacteria; phylum Pseudomonadota; class Alphaproteobacteria; order Rhizobiales; family Xanthobacteraceae; genus Bradyrhizobium. The sequence goes on along the minus strand of JBAQER010000905.1, from coordinate 2,644 downwards.
ATGTGATGACCCATGATTCCATCGGTCTCGGCGAAGACGGACCGACGCATCAGCCGGTCGAACATCTCGCCGCGCTGCGCGCCATTCCCAACATGCGCGTGTTCCGGCCCTGCGACGCGATCGAGGTGGCGGAGTGCTGGGAGCTGGCGCTGAACCGGACCGACGGGCCGACGGTGCTGGCGCTGACCCGCCAGAACCTGCCGCAATTGCGCACGTCGGCACCTGCCGAAAATCCCTGCAGCCATGGCGCCTATGAACTGGTCGCCGCCCAGGGCGAGGCCAAGGTCTCGCTGTTCGCCTCCGGCTCGGAGGTCGAGATTGCGACTGCCGCGCAGAAGCAGCTGGCCGAGCGCGGCATCGCGTCGCGGGTGGTATCGGTGCCCTCGCTCGAATTGCTGCTGGCACAACCGGCGGATCGCCAGAACGCGGTGATCGGCAATGCCCCGGTCAAGATCGCTATCGAGGCCGCGGTCCGGTTCGGCTGGGATGCCGTGATCGGGCACGATGGTGAATTTATCGGCATGCACGGTTTCGGCGCCAGCGCGCCCGCCAAGGAGCTTTACAGGCACTTCGGAATTACCGCCGAGGCTGCGGTTAACGCTGCCCTGAAGCGCCTGGGCTGAGCGTCGTTCACGGTTGAGCTTGCCCGGAAAAAGGACTAGGAAACCGTCATCTTGACCGTTCTCGCCCGGCCGAACCGGGCGATCCGCCGTAACAACCTCCGTGGACATGCGCCGCGGGGCTGGAACCAGCTATCAAAGGAGAAACGAGCATGGCAATCCGGGTCGCGATCAACGGGTTTGGCCGCATCGGCCGAAATGTGCTGCGCGCCATCGCCGAGTCAGGCCGCAAGGATATCGAGGTCGTCGGCATCAACGATCTCGGTCCGGTCGAGACCAACGCCCATCTGTTGCGCTTCGATTCCGTGCATGGCCGTTTCCCCGGTACCGTGACCGTCGAAGGCGACTCGATCAGCCTCGGCAACGGCAAGATCAGGGTCTCCGCCGAGCGCGATCCCTCCAAGCTGCCCTGGAAGGAACTCGGCGTCGACATCGCGCTGGAATGCACTGGCATCTTCACCGCCAAAGACAAGGCCTCCGCGCATCTGACCGCCGGCGCCAAGCGCGTGCTGGTCTCGGCGCCAGCCGATAACGCCGACGCGACCATCGTCTACGGCGTCAATCACGACACGCTGACCAAGGACCACCTGGTCGTCTCCAATGGCTCCTGCACCACCAATTGCCTCGCGCCCGTCGCCAAGGTTTTGCACGACACCGTCGGCATCGAGACCGGGTTCATGACCACGATCCACGCCTATACCGGCGACCAGCCGACGCTCGACACCCTGCACAAGGACCTCTACCGCGGCCGCGCTGCTGCAATGTCGATGATCCCGACCTCGACGGGCGCCGCGAAAGCGATCGGCCTGGTGTTGCCGGAACTGAACGGCAAGCTCGACGGCGTCTCGGTCCGCGTCCCCGTCCCGAATGTCTCCGTGATCGATCTCAAGATCGTCGCGCAACGCAAGACCACCAAGGAAGAAATCAACGAGGCGATGAAGCGCGCGAGCGAACAGCAGCTCAAGGGTATCCTTGGCTACACCACCGCGCCCAATGTCTCGATCGACTTCAACCACGACCCGCATTCCGCGACGTTCCACATGGACCAGACCAAGGTGCAGAACGGCACGCTGGTGCGGGTGATGGCGTGGTACGATAATGAGTGGGGGTTCTCGAACCGCATGGCCGACACCGCCGTGGCGATGGGAAAGAAGCTGTAACTTTATGATGCTCATGGTTCGAGACGCGCGCCGAGAGGCGCGCTCCTCACCATGAGATAACCTCATCCTGAGGAGCCGAGCGCAGCGAGGCGTCTCGAAGGATGGGCCACGCGAGGCGCTCGATGACAAAAACATTCCGCACCCTCGATGACGTCGACGTGAAGGGCAAGCGCGTGCTGCTGCGCGTCGATCTCAACGTGCCCATGGAAGACGGCCGCGTCACCGACGCCACACGGCTCGAGCGGGTCGCGCCGACCATCACCGAGATCTCTGGCAAGGGCGGCAAGGTCGTGCTGCTTGCGCATTTCGGCCGGCCGAAGGGCCGCGACGCCAAGGATTCGCTGAAGCCGGTCGCATCAGCACTTTCGCACGTCATCAAGAAGCCGGTCGGCTTCGCCGAGGATTGCGTCGGCGAGGCCGCCGAAAAGGCGGTTGGCGCGATGAAGGATGGCGACATCCTTTGTCTGGAAAACACCCGCTTCCACAAAGGGGAAGAGAAGAACGATCCCGCGTTCGTCGCCGAACTCGCAAAACTCGGCGATATCTGGGTCAACGACGCCTTTTCAGCCGCGCACCGCGCGCATGCTTCCACCGAAGGCCTCGGTCACAAGCTGCCGGCCTATGCCGGACGCACCATGCAGGCCGAACTCGACGCGCTCGGCAAGGCGCTCGAAGCGCCGACCAAGCCTGTCATTGCGATCATCGGCGGCGCCAAGGTCTCCACCAAGATCGACCTCCTGGAAAACCTCGTCAGCAAGGTCGACGCGCTGGTGATCGGCGGCGGCATGGCCAACACCTTCCTGCATGCGCAGGGCGTCGGCGTCGGCAAGTCGCTGGCGGAGAAGGAACTCGCGGCTACCGCAC
>JBAQER010000904.1:0-3834 GCA_049286845.1 Bradyrhizobium sp. | reverse complement strand
CGATCGTGATGCAGGGTGCGGTCGCGGTTGCCGATGCCGATACGCCGGATTCGCTGGCCGAACGGATCCTCGGCATCGAACACCGCATCTATCCCGAGGCGCTGCGGCTGCTTGCCTGCGGACAGATCCGGCTGGAGGGCGATGTCTGCAGAACCTTGGCCAAGGCGAACCCCGACGACACGCTGATTTCGCCTGCCACGGAATGATGCAGCGCCTCTGGCGCTAGCAACTCGCGTCACTTCTTCGTCTCGCAAAATAGAGAGAGCCTCATGATTACATTGTTCGGGTCCGGTCCTAATTTCGGTCTTCCCGACGCAAGCCCCTTCGTCACCAAGGCCGAAACCTTGCTGCGGATGTCGAAGCTGCCATTTGAGAAGGCGCCGATGAGCTTCTCGAAGGCCCCCAAGGGCAAAATCCCCTATATCGAGGACGACGGTGAGCTGCTCGGCGATTCCACCTTTATCCGCTGGCACCTTGAAAAGAAGTACGGGGTCGATTTCGACAAGGGACTGACGAGCGAACAACGCGCGACGGCGTGGGCATTCGAGAAAACGGCCGAGGACAATCTCTACTGGGCCATTGTCCATATGCGCTGGATGGATGAAGCGAACTTCAATAGGGGGCCCAGGGAATTCTTCAAAGCCGCGCCCGCCGTCATCCGCCCGCTGGTCGTCGCGATGGTCCGGCGTCGGGTCAGCAAATCCTTGCACGGCCATGGCATGGGACGGCACAGCCCGAAGGAGATCGTCGAGCTGGGATCGCATTCGCTCCAGGCAATTGCAGACTACCTCGGCAGCAAACCATTCTTCATGGGCACTGAGCCGACCGGCGCCGACGCCACCATCTTTGCGTTTGTCGTTAGTGCGATGTGTCCCGTCTTCAAGTCGCCATTGCAGGAGGCGGCTGTGAGCCACGACAATCTGAGACGTTACGTCGGCCGCATGATCGCGCGCTTCTATCCGGAACTTGGCGAGCTCGCCGGCTGCAAGGCAGCGGCCTAAATATTCGAGAGTCAAAAAAACGAGATTCATCGACGGCTTGCCCGGCAAGCATCGAGCGGGACTGGTGAGGGAGAACAGGGATGGCAAAAATCGCGATTGTCGGCTGCGGCGCCATGGGATCGGTCTATGCCGCGCTCATGGTCGATGCCGGCCACGAGGTTCACGCCGTAACGCTGTGGCCCGATCACGCCGAAGCGATGGCTTCCAGGGGCCTGCGCTGCGAAGGCGCCAGCGGCGATCGCACGGTGCCGATACATGCTTCCACGACGACGGATGGCATCGGGCCGTGCGACCTCGTCATCATCGCCACCAAGGCATTCGATGTGGAGGCGGCGGCGCAGTCCTGCATTCCCTTGCTCGGTCCGGAAACCATCGTGCAGACCATCCAGAACGGGTTGGGATCGCCGGAAATCGCCGCACCGATCCTCGGCGCCGATCGTATTGCCGTCGGCGTCGTCGGCGGGTTCGGCGCCTCGATACGGGCGCCCGGCCACGCCCATCACAACGGCATGGAGATGATCCGGTTCGGCGCGTTTGCCGGGCTGCCGAAGCAGCTCCTGCAGGCCTCGGCGAAGATCTGGGAATCGGCCGGCTTCAAGGTCGCCCTGTTCGACGACATCAAGCAGATGGTCTGGGAAAAGCTGATCATGAACGTCGCCTTCTCGGGGACGTCCTGCGCCACCGGGCTGACGATCGGCGAAATCCTTGGCGATGCCGACGCCTGGAGCGTGGCGCGGGGCTGCGCCGAGGAAGCGATCGCGGTGGCGAAGGCCTCCAATGTCCGGCTCAATGTCGGCGATCCCTTGGAGCACATCCGGAAACTCGGCGGCAAGATACCGGACGCGCGGCCGTCGATGCTGCTGGATTACAATGCCGGCCGCCGCTGCGAGGTGGATGCCATCAATGGCGCGATCCCGCGGCTCGGCAAGCCGCTCGGGGTGGCAACGCCGGTCAACGAGACGGTGGTCGGCCTCATCAGGGCGCGCGAACGCCGGATGCTCGCAACAGGCTAGTCGCGCTCCCGCCCAATCTTTGCGAAAAAAATTCCCCCGGCGCGGGCCGGGGGTGCATCAGGATTGCTTGCGCGGATCGTGACGAGGCTTAGGAGACCTTGAGATTTTCCGCGGATGTCTTGCCGCGATTTTCCACAAGGTCGTATTCAATCACCTGATTTTCGTTGAGGGTTGAGAGCCCAGCGCGCTCGACCGCCGAGATATGGACGAACACGTCCTTATCGCCGACCATCGGCTTGATGAACCCATAACCCTTGGTCGGGTTGAACCACTTGACGGTGCCTTTTTGCATCGCCTGTCTCCTGGTCTAGACATAAAAAAGACGCGGCCACGCATTTTGCGTGCCACGCCACAAGCGGGATTCCGGAAGTTTGCTGAATTTCCTAGTCGCGAAACGCACAGTCGAACGGCCTAAATCCGATTGTACCGGATATTGCAACACGAAATTTGCGCGTTAGCAAGCCTCTGGCGTGGCTCAGGAAATCGAGAGGGATTCAATCGCTCGTTGCCGCCCTGTGGCAGCGGAACAACAACGCCGCGCAATCCGGTGCTGCGCAGCACCCAGACCGATTGACGCTCCCGGTGAACTGGCGCAAATCGGCTCGGACCGACGGGAATTGGCATTTTTCGAGCTGGCGCTCCTTTTTTGGGACTGAAATTCATGCGCAGCTCATCGCGGCCTTCGCGAGCGAATTGGCCGGGGGCGGGCCGCAGGCTGGTCCTGGTCTTTGCGTCGGCTCTTCTTCTCGCCGTCGCGTCGTCGCCGGCTCAGGCCCAAACGCCGACCCCGACCCCGACCCCGACGCCGACACCGTCGCCGACCCCCAGTCCGACACCGACGGTGATCAATTCCAGCTTCTCTGCAGGTTCGACGGTGACGAACCTCGGCAGCAACTTCCTGGAGCGCCTCGGCAATCAGGCGACGTCAGGCCTCGGCAAGGCGTTGGGCAGCAATCCGGGGGGCGGTGGCGCTTCCGAGAGTACCGAGGCCCCGCAGTTCCGCACCTGGGGCGAGCTTTACGGGCTTTCGGCCACCACCGGTCCGCTCGGCTATTTCGTTGGCGATCGCCGTCGCACCTGGGGCGGCGTCGCGGGATTGGGCGCGCGCGTCGCGCCCGGCGTCAACGTTGGTTTCTCGGTCGATCAAAGCCGCACCGCCATCGACATCCCGCTGGCGTTGCAGTCGGCGACGCTCGATCTGACCCAGCTCGGGTTCAACGCCTCGGTCGACAAGGGGCCCTGGACCTGGGCCATCGCCCTGGTTCACGGATTCGGAAAAGTGAATTCAAACCGCGACACCGGGTTCGGCGTCGCAACCGCCGGCTACAACGCCAGGCTCGATGGCGCGCTGACGGAGCTCAGCTATTACTGGAGCCAGGACCAGAGCCGCATCGTGCCGAAGGCCGCGTTCGAATATGTGCGCGCCTCGACCGGATCGCTGCAGGAGTACGGCGGGCTCGATCCGGTCATGGCATCAGGCGCAACGGCGGAGCGGGCGCGCATCCTGGTCGGTGCCGAGATCGGGCATTACTGGATTTTCGACCGGAAAATTCTCGACCTGTCCGCCTACGGCAAGTTCGTCGACAATGTCATGCAGAATTTCGGCGCGGTCACGGTCAGCCTCGGTACCCAGAGCGTCGTGGTGCAGGGCATCGGCGAAAGCCGGTATGGCGCGGATGCCGGGGCGTCGGCTTCGCTCAGCCTGAGCAACACCGCGCGGCTCTATCTCAACTACGACGGCAAGTATCGCGCCTCGATGCAGTCGCATCAGGGCACGCTCGGCGTCGAGTTCAAATGGTAGTGCCGCCGCCCGATCAGGC
>JBAQER010000903.1:0-6549 GCA_049286845.1 Bradyrhizobium sp. | reverse complement strand
CCGCGATACCGATCATCGATTACGTTTCGCCCTCGGTCTGGGCCTGGCGTCCCGGCCGGGCAGGCGCGATGTGCGCCTATGTCGATCACGTGCTGGCGCTATTGCCTTTCGAGCCCGAGGAATACCGCAAGCTGCGCGGCCCGCCCTGCAGCTATGTCGGCCATCCCCTGATCGAGCAGCTCGGGAGCTTGCGGCCCGGGGCCGACGAGCAGAAGCGCCGCGATGAAGCGCCGCCGGTTCTGCTGGTGTTGCCGGGAAGCCGCCGCAGCGAGATCCGGCATCACATGGCGGTATTCGGCAAAACGCTCGGCCTGCTGCAGGCACAGAACGTGGCGTTCGAGTTGATCCTTCCGACCATGCCGCATCTGCTCGAGGCGGTGAGGGAAGGCGTGGAGAGCTGGCCGGTTCAGCCGCGAATCGTGCTCGGCGAGCAGGACAAGCGCGCGGCGTTCAGGATCGCACGCGCCGCACTTGCCAAGTCGGGCACCGTGACGCTGGAGCTGGCGCTTTCCGGGGTCCCGATGGTCACGGCCTACCGGACCGGCGCCCTGGAGGCCTGGATCATGTTGCGCCTGATCGAGGTGAAGTCGGTCATTCTGGCCAACCTGGTGGTCGGCGAGAACGTCGTGCCGGAATTCCTGCAGGAGGATTGCTCGCCGGAGAAGCTGTCGCGTGCGCTGCGCGACGTGCTCGAGGACTCGCCGCTGCGGCGGCGGCAGCTCGAAGCCTTTGCAAAGCTCGACGCGATCATGTCGACCGGCAGCCAGACGCCGAGTACGCGGGCGGCCGACATTGTGCTGGCGGCGTTGCGGAAGGCGCGGCGGCCGAATTGAGTTCGCTGGGTTGAAAAATGCGAAAGCCGGACGCAGCGACTGCATCCGGCTTGCAAAATGCAGTCCTGGCCGCGCCTACTTGCGCTTGGCCATGTCGACGTAGTCGCGGCGGGCAACGCCGGTATAGAGCTGGCGCGGCCGGCCGATTTTCTGGTGCGGGTCCTCGATCATCTCGCTCCACTGGCTGATCCAGCCGACGGTGCGGGCGACCGCGAACAACACGGTGAACATCGAGGTGGGGAAGCCCATCGCCTTCAGCGTGATGCCCGAATAGAAGTCCACGTTCGGATACAGCTTGCGGTCGATGAAATATTGATCGCTCAGCGCGATCCTCTCCAGTTCCAGCGCGACCTTCAGCATCGGATCGTCGCCATGGCCGGTCTCCGCCAGCACGGCGTGACACATCTTCTGCATGATCTTGGCGCGCGGATCGTAGTTCTTGTAGACGCGATGCCCGAAGCCCATCAGGCGGACTTCGCTGTTCTTGTCCTTCACGCGTTTGATGAAGTCGGGAATCTTGTCGACGGTGCCGATGTCGGCGAGCATCGCCAGTGCTGCTTCGTTGGCGCCGCCATGGGCCGGCCCCCACAGACAGGCGATGCCGGCGGCGATGCAGGCGAACGGATTGGCGCCGGACGAGCCCGCGATGCGCACCGTGGAGGTCGAGGCGTTCTGCTCATGGTCGGCGTGCAGGATGAAGATCTTGTCGAGCGCGTCCGCCAGCACCGGATTGATCTTGTAGTCCTCGCAGGGTACTGCGAAGCACATGTGCAGGAAGTTCTCGGCGAAGGAGAGCGAGTTCTTCGGGTACATGAAGGGCTGGCCGACGGTGTATTTGAAAGCCATGGCCGCCAGCGTCGGGATCTTGGCGATCATCCGCATCGAGGCGATCATGCGCTGCTGCGGATCGTTGATGTCGGTGGAGTCGTGATAGAACGCGGCCAGCGCGCCGACCGCCGCCACCATGATTGCCATCGGATGGGCATCGCGGCGGAAGCCCTGGAAGAAGCGGGCCATCTGCTCGTGAACCATGGTGTGATGGATCACGCGGTTGTCGAAATCGGATTTCTGCGCCTTGGTCGGGAGCTCCCCGTAGAGCAGGAGGTAACAGGTCTCGAGGAAGTCGCCTTTTTCCGCGAGCTGCTCGATCGGATAGCCCCGGTACTCCAGGATGCCGGCGTCGCCGTCGATATAGGTGATCTTGGACTGGCAGCTGCCGGTCGAGGTGAAGCCGGGGTCGTAGGTAAACATTCCGGCCTGGGCGTAGAGCTTGGCGATGTCGATGACATCGGGCCCGACGGTGCCGCTCAAAATCGGGAAATCAAAGGTCTTGTTGCCGACCGTCAGCGTTGCGGTTTTTTTGTTGGATGCGTCCATCGTGAAGTCCCCGATGAGATCGTTGCGAAAACCGGCGGCCGGGAGCGCCAAGACGTTGGAGATGGCGCGGGAAACCGGGTGTTCTGGGAGTGCCTCAGAAATGGGTATCTTATTGCTGTTTGCACTGCAAGACGGCCACTCCGGGCCCGCAATAACACCTTATGAGGGGGTCTGGTCGCCAAGCCGGGCCAGGCATTCCTGCCGTCCCAGCACCGCCAGGACGTCGAAAATTCCCGGCGACGTGGTGCGGCCGGTCAGTGCCACCCGGAGTGGTTGGGCAACCGCACCGAGCTTGAGGTTGTTGGCTTCGGCAAAGGCGCGCATCGCCGCCTCGGTGGTTTCCGAGGTCCACGATGAAACCGGCTCCAGCGCGAGCCGGAGCCTGCCGATCAGTTCGCGGGTTTCCGGCGTCAGCAGGGCCGCGGCTTTCGGCTCGACCTCGAGCGGCCGGTCGGCAAAGATGAGATAGGAACTGTCAATCAATTCGATCAGGGTCTTGGCGCGCTCCTTGAGGCTCGGCATCGCCTGCAGCAGTTGCGCCCTCGTGGTGTCGTTGAGCTTGGCCTTGAGGTGAGACCGGTCCGGAACATAGTCCAGCACGTCTTCGAACATCGCCACCAGCGATCGATCGTCGGCGTGACGGATATAGTGGCCGTTGAGGTTTTCCAGCTTGGCGAAGTCGAACCGCGCGGCCGACCGTCCGATCGCGGGCAGGTCGAAGGCGTCGATCATTTCCTGGGTCGAGAAGATCTCCTGGTCGCCATGGCTCCATCCGAGCCTGACCAGGTAATTGCGCAGCGCCGCCGGCAAGTATCCCATCGCGCGATAGGCATCCACCCCCAGCGCCCCATGGCGCTTCGAGAGCTTCGAGCCGTCGGGCCCATGGATCAGGGGAATGTGGGACATGCTCGGCAGGTCCCATTCCAGGGCATCGTAGATCTGCTTCTGGCGGGCGGCGTTGATCAGGTGATCGTCGCCCCGGATGACATGGGTGACGCCCATGTCGTGATCGTCGACCACCACCGCGAGCATGTAGGTCGGGTTGCCGTCGCCGCGAAGCAGGACGAGGTCGTCGAGGTTCTCGTTCTGCCAGACCACGCGGCCCTGGACCTGGTCCTCGATCACGGTTTCGCCGGTCTGGGGCGCCTTGAGCCTGATCGTCGGCTTCATGCCGGCGGGTGCCTCCGACGGGTCGCGATCGCGCCACAGGCCGTCATAGAGCCGCGTACGGCCCTCGGCGCGCGCCTTTTCGCGCATCGCCGTGAGCTCTTCGGCAGTCGCATAGCAGCGATAGGCCTTGCCGCTGGCCAGCAAGGCTTCGGCCACCTCGCGGTGGCGTGCGGCCCGGCTGAACTGGTAAATGACGTCGCCGTCCCAATCGAGCCCGAGCCATTTCAAGCCGTCCAGGATTGCCGCGATCGCCGGTTCCGTCGACCGCTCCCGGTCGGTGTCCTCGATCCGCAACAGCATCTTGCCGCCGCGTTTTTTGGCGTAAAGCCAGTTGAACAGCGCCGTGCGGGCGCCTCCGATATGGAGAAAGCCGGTCGGCGAGGGGGCAAAACGGGTGACGACGGAATCGGTCATTACAACTGCATTTCGGGGACAATAAGGGGTTGCGCGCGGCGCGGGGTTGTATAGCAGGAACGGTGCATAACTAAAGCCTTCCTTGGAAGGTGCGGATTTGGCAGAAGGTCCGCTGATTCCGAACGGGAACCAAGCATGACAGCAGAAACGGTGGCGGCAGAGGCAGGCCGCGATTTCATTCGCGACATCGTCCAGGCCGATCTCGACGCCAAAAAATACCGCCAGATCGTGACGCGCTTCCCGCCGGAGCCGAACGGCTATTTGCATATCGGCCACGCCAAGTCGATTGCACTCAATTTCGGCATCGCGCAGGAATTTGCCGGCCGCTGCCACCTGCGCTTCGACGACACCAATCCGACCAAGGAAGAGCAGGAATATATCGATTCGATTCAGGCCGACGTGCGCTGGCTCGGCTTCGACTGGGGCACCGACCTCTACTACGCGTCGGACTATTTCGAGCAGCTTTACGAGTGGGCCGAGGGCCTGATCCGATCAGGCCATGCCTATGTCGACGACCAGTCGCAGGAGGAAATCCGCCTCGCGCGCGGCACGCTGACCGAGCCCGGCAAGAACTCCCCGTTCCGCGACCGACCGGTCGAGGAGAACCTCGATCTGTTTCGCCGCATGAAGGCCGGCGAATTCCAAAACGGCGCGCGGGTGCTGCGCGCCAGGATCGATATGTCCGCGGGCAATATCAACCTGCGCGATCCCGTGCTCTACCGCATCCTGCACGCCACCCATCCGCGAACCGGCGACAAATGGTCGATCTATCCGAGCTACGACTATGCCCACGGGCAGTCGGACGCGATCGAGGGCATCACCCATTCGATCTGCACGCTGGAATTCGAGGATCATCGGCCGCTCTACGAATGGCTGCTCGACAAGCTGCCGGTGCCCTCGAAGCCGCATCAATACGAGTTCGCGCGGCTCAACCTGACCTACACGCTGCTGTCGAAGCGGGTGCTGACCGAGCTGGTGCGCGGCGGCCACGTCGCGGGCTGGGACGATCCGCGCATGCCGACCATTGCCGGGCTGAAACGGCGCGGGGTGCCGCCGGCCGCGATCCGCGAATTCGTGAAGCGCATTGGCGTTGCGAAAGCCAACAGCGTGGTCGACGTCGGCATGCTGGAATTCTGCATCCGCGAGCTTCTCAACAAGACGTCGCTGCGGCGGATGGCGGTGCTGCGGCCGCTGAAAGTCGTGATCGAGAATTATCCGGAAGGTGCGAGCGAGGAGCTCGAGGCGCAGAACCATCCGGACAATCCGTCCGCCGGCACGCGCAAAATCGCGTTCGGCCGCGAGCTCTATATCGAGCGCGACGACTTCATGGAAAATCCGCCGAAGAAGTTTTTCCGGCTGTCGCCGGGCACCGAAGTGCGGCTGCGCTACGCCTATTTCATCAAGTGCACGGACGTGATCAAGGACGCGGCCGGCGAAGTCGTCGAGCTGCGCTGCAGCTACGATCCCGCCACCAGGGGCGGCAACGCGCCCGACGGGCGCAAGGTCAAGGCCACCATGCACTGGCTGCCGGCCAAGCAGTCGCTGCCGGCTGAAATCCGCATCTACAATCAGCTGTTTGCGAAGCCCAATCCGGATGCGGCCAATTTCGCCGGAGATCTCAACCCGCAGTCGCTGGAAGTCCTGGGCGATGCGCGGATCGAGCCCGCGATCGCGGCCAGCAATTCGTCCGAGGTGATGCAATTCGAGCGGCAGGGCTATTTCACGCGCGATGCGGATTCGAGGCCGGATCGCCTGGTCTTCAACCGGACCATCGGCCTGCGCGATACCTTTGCAAAGGAAGTCGGCGGCAAGGGCTGAGGCGGCTCTGTTGATGGAATCGACCGATGCGAAGCGCCGCCGACGACATTGTGTCCGCCATCATCGAGCAATGGTCGGCGAATTTCAGCAGGCTCGACGCTGACGCGCTGGCGTCGCTTTATTCGAACAGCGCTTTGTTCTTCGGTTCGAACCCTTCGCTGTATCGCGGCAGGGAGGGCGTCGCGGCCTACTTCAATGCGCTGCCGCGATGGCGCGCGCCGACCGTTCAATTCAGCGATATCGTGGCCGCGCCGGTTGGCTCCGATCTGATCAACATGGCGGGCACCGCGTCCTTCGTCGTCGAAGAAGGCGAGCCGACCCTGTCGGTCAAGATCACCTGGGTGATCGTGCGCGAAGACGGCTATTGGAAAATCCTCAGCCATCATGTGTCGTCGCAGTTGCCGCTGCTTTAGCGGCAGGGCTCATTCAAGCGGCCGGGACCGTCAGCAATAGCCGTAGAAGCCGCAGACATAGGGCAGGCGCGCACCGTCCCAATAATAAGGTCCGCCGTAATAGGGGCCGGGGTAGTAGAACGACCACGACGAGCCGTAATTGTAGATGCCCCGGTTCCACGGCGGATTGGGCAGCTGATTGTAGGGAATGATCGGCGCCACATATTCAGCCGTCCGGTAAACGACCGCAGGAGGCGGCGGCTCCGCAAAAATCGCGCCGAGCCGGCTCTGTGCCGGCAGGTCGGCGGCATCGGCGGTCATCGCGCTGACGGCGAGCGCGAAAACGGCAAGAATGGAAAGCATGATCCGGTGTGGCATGGCCGAGCCCCGATTGATTCGGGAATCCTATCCCTTGCCCCGTACGCATACGACGAAGACCGCCTGATTGACGCATGCGCGCGGGACGGCGAGCGCTATGATAGCGTTGCGTGAAGGTCAGGCGGCCTGCTGACCGGCGGGGTTGTCGGCTTGGCGCAGGAGCTTCC
>JBAQER010000902.1:0-3607 GCA_049286845.1 Bradyrhizobium sp. | reverse complement strand
CTGCACAGCTTGCGCGCCACCGCCACCGCGACGTCGACCGCTTCGGTCTCCATCCGGGTTTCGATGCCGGAGAAATTCGTCGCGATGCCGCGAACGCCGATGCCGATCTCCTCCAGCGCCAGCGCGGTGCGGCGGTCGCTTTCAGCCTTCGCCTCGCGCTGTCCGGCGTCGAAGCCGTCGCGATAGGCGCGGGCCTCGGCGGCGGCGATCTTTTGCGCGATTTCCGACGGCGTGGCAGGGCGCTCCCGGGTCTTGTCGGGGGCTCCGAAGTCCATGTCGAACAGGAATTTTGCGGGTGCGGCCATCAGTACACCAGTTCGTCATCGGCGCGGTTCTTGGTCAGCATGATTTCGCCCTTGGCGGCGAGATCCTTGGCGAGGTTGACGAGCAGCGCCTGCGCCTCGTCGACGTCGCGCAACCGCACCGGTCCCAGCGCCGCCATGTCGTCCAGCAACATCTTGCCGGCGCGGGAGGACATGTTGCCGAGGAAGAAGCCGCGGACGTCCTCGTTGGCGCTCTTCAGCGCGACGCCGAGCTTGTCCTTGTCGACGTGGCGCATCAGGGTCTGCGCCGAAGCGGAGTCGAGCTTGACCAGGTCGTCGAAGGTGAACATCAGCGCCTTGATGCGTTCGGCGGACTCGCGGTTGTCCTCTTCCAGCGAAGTGATGAAGCGGGTTTCGGTCTGGCGGTCGAAATTGTTGAAGATTTCGGCCATCACCTCGTGGGCGTCGCGGCGGCGGGTCTGCGACAGGTTCGACATGAACTCGGTGCGCAGCGTCTGTTCGACGCGCTCGATTACTTCCTTCTGCACCGCTTCCATTTTCAACATCCGGCCGATCACGTCGAGCGCCATGTCTTCGGGCAGGATCGCGAGCACGCGCGCGGCGTGTTCCGGCTTCAGCTTCGACAGCACCACGGCGATGGTCTGCGGATATTCGTTCTTCAGGTAGTTGGCGAGCACCTCTTCCTGCACGTTGGAGAGTTTCTCCCACATGTTGCGGCCGGCGGGGCCGCGGATTTCGTCCATGATGCCGACGACGCGTTCGGGTGGCAGGTATTGCTGCAGCAGTCGTTCGGTGGCGTCGAAGGTTCCCATCAGCGCGCCGGACGCCGACATCCGCGAGACGAATTCGAGCAGCAGGTCTTCCACGATGTCGGCCTCGACGGTGCCGAGCGTCGACATGTGCATCGACAATTCGCGCACTTCATTGTCGTCGAGCAGCGACCACACCTTGCCGCCATACTGTTCGCCCAGCGCCAGCATCAGGATAGCGGCGCGCTTCGGCCCGCTCAGCGGCTTGCTCTTCGGGCGATTGGCCTGACGGCTGGCCAGCGCGGCGACGACGCTGGTGATATCGTTGGCGTTGGTGGTTTGCGGTACGGACATGTCAGGTCGCGGGCTCCGTTAGCCATTGGCGGACGATGGTGGCGGTTTCGTTGGGGTTGCGTTCGGCCAGTTCGCCGACCCGGTGCACCGATTGGGCGTGGACCTGGCCCTGGACCTGGGCGACGTCGATCAGCGCCGCGGTGGCGTTGGGGCCGGGAACGAGGCTCTGCCCCGGCGCGCCCTCGGCCGGCGCGCTGCCGTCGGTCAGCGCCGGCACCGAACCGTTGCCGGTCAGGCCGGGGACCACTTCGGAAGCCAGGATGCGCTTGACCAGCGGCCGGATCACCATGAACAGCACCACCAGGCCGAGCAGCATCATGACGCCGAGCTCGATGACGTACATCACGTCGTCCTTGGTGAACTGCAGCATGCCGAGCAGTCCGGTCGGCTCGACGACGGGCGGGACGACCGGCGGTTCGGCGAATTTGAGGTTCACCACCTCGACCTGGTCGCCGCGCTTCTGGTCGAAGCCGATCGCCGAACGGACCAGTGCTGCGATGCGGTCGAGCTGCTCCTTGCTGCGGTCCTGGTAGACCATTTCGCCTTTTTCGTTCTTGACGTAGGCGCCGTCGACCAACACGGCGACCGAAATGCGATTGACCCGTCCGACCTCGGTCACTTCGGTCTTGGTGGTGCGGGAAATCTCGTAATTGTTGGTTTCCTCGCTCTTCTTGCTCTGGTCGCGCGCGACCGCCGCATTGTCCTTGTTCTGGTTGCCCGGCAGCTCGTTGTTGACGGTGACCTGGCCGTTGTCGCCGGCGCTGGCGGAGGACTCTTCCCGGGTCTGGCTCGAGCGCAGCACCCGGCCCTCGGGATCGAACTTGTCCGAGGTCTGGGTGATCTTGTTGTAGTCGAAGTCGGCCGAGAGCTGGACCCGGGCGCGGCCGGCGCCGACCACCGAGGACACGATCGCCTCGATCTCGTTGCGCATCCGCTTCTCGAAGCCGGCCCGGCGCTCGTCGCCGATGGCGTTGTCGGCGTCGTTGGTGGCGCCGTCGGCGAGCAAACGGCCGGCCTCGTCGACGATCGATACCCGCTGCGGCTTCAATCCGTTGACGGCGGAAGCGACGACGTGGCGGACGGCCCTGATCTGCTGCGGCTCCAGCGAGCCGCGCACGCGCACCACGATCGAGGCCGACGGTTCCGGCGTTTCGCGCGAAAACAGCGGCCGCTCAGGCAGCACCAGGTGCACGCGGGCCGCCTGGATGCGGTCGATGGCGCGGATGGTGCGGGCCAGTTCGCCCTCGAGCGCACGCAGATGATTGATATTCTGGACGAAGCTGGTGGTGCCGAGTGCGTCGGATTTGTCGAAAATCTCGTAGCCGACGCCACCGCCCTTGGGCAGGCCGCCTTCGGCGAGCTTCATCCGCAGCCGGGTGACCTTGTCCTTCGGCACCATGATCACGGCGCCCTCGTTGCGGATCTCGAAGGGGATGGCCTGGCGTTCCAGGTCCTTGATGATCCCCGAGGAGTCCTCGGCGCTGAGGTCGGTGAACAGGGTGGTCATCTGCGGCGTCGTGACGCGCATGATGACAAAGGCGAAGAAGCCGATCAGCGCGGTTGTCACCGCGATCATCGCCATCAACCGCGAGGCGCCGAGACCCCTTAGGAAAGCTACCAGACCCTGCAAACCGACCGCCCCCGAGATTCGGCCCCCAGGAGCCGACTGGGCAATTATTGCCTATGGGATGGTTTCGATATGGTTAACGACCGTTAAGGGCCGTGGCAAAAGTTCAACATCAAAAAAATCGGCTTCGCAGAACGAAGCCGATTTTGATAAATTCCGATTGGTTTGGAGAGGGCTTACTGGCGATATTGCTGGATGCGGGTGGTTCGCAGTCCGGCAAGGCCATGTTGATCGATGGAAAACTGCCAGGAGAGGAATTCGTCGACCGTCAGGGTGTAGCGGCTGCAAGCCTCCTCGAGGGAGAGCAGGCCGCCGCGGACTGCGGCAACGACTTCGGCTTTACGGCGAATTACCCACCGTTTGGTACCGGGCGCGGGCAAATCCGCAATTGTTAACGGACTGCCGTCAGGCCCGATGACGTATTTTACCCTCGGGCGATGGGGTTCTGTCATGGCGTACTCACAAACTCTCAACCACTAACTCACCATAACAACCTACGCCCCCCGGCTTAAAATTTGCCTAAGCTCAAGGCTTCAATACGAATCTCCTTGAAAATGACGCCAAAGCGCTCGGCCCGGCGTCTGGGGGACGCC
>JBAQER010000901.1:0-4711 GCA_049286845.1 Bradyrhizobium sp. | reverse complement strand
GCCCGGAGCCGTGACGGTGACGGGCGGCAGAGCCGCGCCACCGGATTGCTGCGCGAAAGCGGGTTCGGAGGCAGACATCCACGTGATGCCCACCGCAACCATACTTGTCGAGGCCAGAAGATTCCTGCCCCAACGGGAGCCACGCGCCGCAACGTCATTCGAGAAAGTCATTTTACGCCCCTGCTTCTACCCGCCCGTTGATCTCGGCGGCTCTCGTGTTCCGCCCAGAAACACGCGATGGGTATTTGCAGGTCGAAGAATTAGGTCAGAATTAGACGGGAATTAGAATATGTCGAGGATCAAGCGCTTCGACAATTTGTTCCATCGCGGATGTTCGAAGAGAGAGGGAGAGAGACACCGCGATCATTGTCGGTCAGTCGGATGATTGTAATCGTTCTAAACAACGATTGTAGTCTTTCTAAATTGATAGCAAGTCTACTGCTTGACCTGAACTGCCTGCTGCTCAACAACGGCGATCATGACCCGTGATCGATCTTCACCGAAGGAGTTGCTGCCAGGCGATGCTTCCCGCGGATTCGTCGGAACGGCCCTCACGCTTAAGCTTGGGATACCCGGCCCCGGATACGCTTGAGCTGGAGCAGCAGTGAGCGATGCGCGTTCTGCTGATCGAAGACGATGCAATGTTCGGCAAGGCGCTGGCCCGCGGCTTGAACGACAACGGCATGACCGTCGACTGGACCCGGAACGGAGCCGACGGGTTTGCTGCGCTGGAACGGTCTGAATATGCCGCGGCCCTTATTGATATCGGGTTGCCTAAAATGTCGGGGCTGGACGTCCTCAAGGCTGCGCGGCAGGCTGGCGCCCAGACCCCGGTGTTGATCATCACGGCGCGCGACGGCGTCAAGGACGTGGTGTCCGGGCTCGATCTCGGCGCCGACGACTATATCGTCAAACCGTTCGAGTTGCCGGTGCTATTGGCCCGCATGCGCGCGGTAATGCGGCGCATCAACGACCGGGCGCTCTCTCTGATGACAAGCGCCGAAATTACGCTCGACCCTTCCACACAGGTCGCGACATTCCGTACGATCGAGCACGTGCTCTCGGGGCGCGAATTCTCGGTACTCTATGCACTGATGGAGCGGCCGGGGCGGATTTTGTCGCGGTCCCAGCTCGAAAGCCGGATTTATGGCTGGGGCGAAGAAGTCCAGAGCAATGCGGTGGACGTGCTGATCCACGGCCTGCGCAAGAAGTACGGCAAGGACGTCGTGCGGAATGTTCGCGGCGCCGGATGGATAGTGACGAAAGACGGCGCGTGACGTCCTTGCGCAAGACGGTGATGGTCTACGTCACCATCCTCCTGACGGTCGTGGGCGTTGCCGCCGCCGCGATGGCCTACATCTTCGTCAAGCGCGAGGTCAACAGCTTTCAGGATAACACGTTGCAGGAGGTCGCCTTGACCGCCGGCATGGTGTTCCGTCACGATATCCAGCCCCGTATCGATGCCGAAGTTGAAGATCAGCTCGTCGTGCAGGTCTGGGACCTTTCCGGGCAACCGCTTCATCGATCCGGGCCATCGGTTGAAATACCGCACCAGCCGGAGTTGGGATACTCTAATGTCAGCGCCGGCGGAGAACGTTGGCGAGTATTTCGCTCGCGCGACTCACAGCACGCCATACAGATCTCCCAGCGCTGGAGTGCGCGCGAAGAGGTCGCAACATACGCGGCAGCGGGCGCCGTCGTTCCTTTGATCGCCGCCATTCCTCTTGCATGGTTGCTGACCGGCTGGGCGGTCAAGCGAGTTCTCATGGGCCTCGAAGATTTGTCAACTGACATCGGCCGGCGAAGTACTGACGCCAAGGATTCACTGAGCCTTTCTGGCGTGCCGCTTGAGATTGTCCCATTGATAGATGCGATGAACTCGTTAATCGGGCGCCACCACCAGGCGCTGGAAACTCAGCGCCGTTTCGTGGCGGATGCGGCACATGAGCTCCGAACACCGCTCGCCGCGATCCAGATCCAGATTGATAATTTGCGGTCGCAGGAACTCACTGCGCGCTCGCGTGAAACAGCTATGGACCTGCTGGCGGGTATCCGCCGAGCCACCTATTCGGTCAATCAGCTTCTGACGATGACACGCGCAGACGTTTCGATGGAAAGTGAACCGGATACTATTGAAGCCGCTGTGCTCATCCGGATGACCGTATCGGCCGCCGCTTCTATCGCCGCAACAAAAGGTATTCGGTTGGCTACCGAGGTCGAAGAAGGCGTTCAGGTGACGGTGAGATCATCTGAGGTCCAACTTGTCGTTTCTAATCTGGTCGATAACGCGGTCCGTTACACCGGGCCCGAGGGACAAGTGCACATCAAGGGCCAGCGAACGGGCAACATATTCGCCATTGAAATAACCGACACCGGCTGCGGCATTCCGGAGGCAGCGTTACCATACATCTACGACCGCTTTTTCAGGGCGGCGCCGCAAGACGTAGATGGTACCGGGCTCGGGCTGGCAATTGCAAAAGCAGCAGCAGATCGAAATGGGATGCGAATGCAGATACGAAACCGCAAGGACTCGCGCGGTGTAGTGGCAACTGTCGAGATCCCTTTTACCGACGATCAGCCTTCGCCCAATGCAAGAACTTAGGATGCAACTGTCCGGTTCCGCTTTTTTGGTTTTGCCGCGTGTACGTTCCGTCGTGAGCGCGAACTGTCATGAAAGCTGAATGTGCAGATGACAGCGTCGAGACTCTCCTTCGAACGGCGAAAGCGCCTTCCGTGCAGAGCTAACCCCGCTTGAACTTTGTTCAGGATGGCCGGTCCTACCCCCTTACAGCGGATAGCTCCCTTCGCGTATGCAGCGAGGCAATCTCCGCCAAGACCAGGGTGCTGTCCGACCGAGTGCTGACAACAAAGTCAGCATAGGGAGCTCTCACCCGAACGAGGTATGTCGGCCGCCACCGCTTCAACACCAAGTATTGGAAAACGCGGGAGCTCAAACCCGAGGCCGAGGTGGTCGAGATGGCGGTGCCGCCGATCATCGATGCGGCCGAGTTCGAGGCCGTGCAGACGCTGCTCAAGACGCGCAGCCCCGCTTTGACCGCGCCGAGCGGCGCTCTCTACTACGCGGAGAGGCCGACCTTCGATCAAATTCCAAAAGAGATCAAAGCTTGGATCAAAAAAATTATAGGCATGACAAGACACCTATCGCGACGGCGATCGGATATCTGGCCTGAAAAGTCGAGCAATCATTGAAGTTACTTGCTTCGAACGAAGAAAGAAGCTGTTGGCTTGCCGCCCGCACATAACAAAAATCCTTCTAAGCCTATGGCTTAGAAGGATTAATTTGGTTGCGGTAGAGTCGAGATGTGGCGCGGTGGCTTTAGGTTCGAACATATCTGTTCCCGCCTCTTTCGTCTGGCGGTGCCTCACTGGTTCGACCATGGCTCCGTTTCCACATCCCGCTCATCGAACCGGACATGCAGATCTCCCGCATCCGGCTCTCGGACAAGATCTCACGCCTTCGTCCACGACACGTCGTGCCCAAGCCTGTTCAAGCGTACGAGCCCGAAGTGCCCGTACAGGTGCGAGAGTGGATAGCTCCCGCCCTTGCGCCGCCGCCTGACTTTGTGTTTGGCGCGCAACCACCGACGCGACCGCACTGCCGTGTAGTTGTCGAGCGCGCGATAAGCCGTGCTGACGGTGCCTACCTTGAAGTAGTTCGCCCATCCGCGCAGCGTGCGGTTCAACTTGCCCACCAGCATTGTGGTTTCTTGCCCTGTCCCCGCTCGGTCGGTCAGCGCGTGGATTTTCTCGACCGCGTGCTTGATGCTCTTCTTTGATGGCCGGTGGCCCAGATACGCCTGGCCGGTCCTCGCCGAATACATCCGTCCGAACGTGTATCCCAGAAAATCGAACTGCCCTTCCGGGACCCTGCAGATTCGTGTCTTCTCCTCGTTCACCGTCAGCTTCCGCTTGCCCATGATCTCGCGCAGTCGGTGCAATGCCTCTTCGGCTTTGCCCTTTCTGCACAGGATCACGAGATCATCCGCGTAGGTCACGATAGGCGTGCCGAGACTTTGCTCCAGCCCGAGCTTCCTCCATCCCAGCACGAACCGGCGCATGTAGAGATTCGCCAGTAGCGGTGCCCGGTCGGTCGGGCAAACTCCCCCGGGTATGGTCACCTGAAACTCCCCCACCTGAAGATCGGTAGAGCCGCAGACCTGCGGCGGGTCAAGCAGGACGTCTATTTTCGTTCCCTTCAACCGAGAAGGGGATGGGGAGTTGAACGTCTTGAAGCCACAGCTGCAAAGCACAGTATTTACGTTACTTGATCGCCAGACCAGCCAGCGCCAGATCCAGAAGCTGACGGGGGTCGACCGCAAAACGATCCGCCGGTACCGGGCGCTGCTGGCTGCCGCGGAGGCAAAGTCCCCCGGGGAAGTGACCACCGGCTCGCAGAGCGGGGAAAGCCAAATTCCCCCACCCCGACCACCGGCTCTTGAGGCACCGGTGACGTCGCTCACCAGCGGCGTGGTCCGCTCGGCCTGCGAACCGCATCGGACGTGGATCGAACAGCAGGTTCGCCTGAAGCGGAACGCGCAAGCGATTTATCAGGACCTGGTTGATCAGTATGGCTTTGCGGCCAGTTACGAGAGCGTCAAGCGGTTTGTCCGCACGTTGCGGCACACCGATCCCCATCAGTTTGATCGTCTTGAGTTCCTCCCCGGCGAGGAGGCCCAGGTCGACTATGGCG
>JBAQER010000900.1:0-8895 GCA_049286845.1 Bradyrhizobium sp. | reverse complement strand
GGGATGGATGCCGCAGCAGCCACTCGATCGCGACCGAACCCGCACCAAGCCCGATATCCCAGAGCAATTGACCCTGCAGCGGCTGCAGCGACGACAACGTCACCGCACGAACTTCCCGCTTCGTCAGCTGACCGTCATGCTCGAAACAATTGTCGTCAAGGCCGGGTACCAAAGGGATGATGATGGCTTCGGGTTCCGCGACCATCTCGATGGCGATCGTGTTGAGCGGCTGGATCTCTTCGATATCAAAATTCGAAGCCGTGGCGTGACGTATGCGCTCGCGCGCGCCACCCATGGCCTCAAGCACGGTCATTCGCGATTGTCCCATGCGATGCGTGGTGAGAAGTTCGGAAAGCTTGCGCGGCGTCGCGCTGTCCCAGGAGAGCGCCAGAATCCGCGCGCCGGGTTGCAGGTGCCGAATAATGCCATTGAGGGCGCGGCCGTGGAGCGTGACCAGCGAGACGTCCTGCAGCGGCCAGCCCATCCTCGCGGCGGCGAGACTGAAAGCGGAGGGCTGTGGCAGACAAATGAACTCATCGGCTTGGACAAAGGCCGCAATCTGCTTGCCGACGCCGAAATGAAAGGGATCGCCGCTCGCGAGAACCGCGACGGCACGCCCGCGATGGCGTTCGATCTCGGGGAACGCATCACTGATGGGGCTCGGCCACGCCAGACGCCGGCCTCGAATAAGTTCGCTCGCCAATTCCAGATGGCGCGCGCCGCCCACCACCAGTTCGGCCGAACGGATCAGTTGGAGGGCGACGGAGGAAAGTCCTTCCACGCCGTCCTCACCAATGCCGACGATAGACAGCCAGCGCGGTCCTGTGCAAATTGCGGGCTCAGTCATCATGGAACAAGCCCCGATGCGCGTTCTCATCCTCGGAGGTACGACAGAAGCCGCCGGCCTGGCGCATCTGCTTGCGGCCGACCCCCGCTTTGAAGCGACGCTCTCGCTGGCCGGACGCACTTTGAAGCCACGGACGCAACCGGTTCGCACCAAGATTGGCGGCTTCGGGGGGCCCGACGGATTGGCCGCGTGGCTGGACCAAGAAGCCATAGCGGCCGTCATCGACGCGACGCACCCCTATGCCGATCAAATCTCGTCGAATGCCGTGACCGCCTGTGGCCGGCTTGCGATCCCGCTCGCCACGATCATGCGGCCGGCCTGGCAACCCGAGCCGGGCGACACATGGCTGACGGTCGCAAGCGCGGAAGCGGCTGCCGATGCGCTCGGACCGGAGCCGCGCCGGGTTTTTCTCAGCCTCGGCCGTCTCGAACTCGGCGCCTTCGCAGCCAGCCCTCACCATCACTATATCGCACGCATGATCGACCCGCCGGAGGGTGTCGTGCTGCCGCGCGATATCCGGTTGATATTCGACCGGGGCCCCTTCGACGAGCACGCCGAAACGGCGCTCCTCATGGACGAGAAGATCGACGTGCTTGTCTCCAAAAATTCCGGAGGTGCGGCAACCTACGCGAAGATCACGGCGACGCGCCGGCTCGGCATTCCCGTTGTGATGATCGCGCGTCCGTATAAGCCGCACGGACATGCCTTGGACAATGCCGAGGGCGCTGCCAAGTGGCTGGAACGACGGCTCACTCATCGCGCAATCCCCGTTTCAGCGCGGGGCGTATAGACCCACGGCCGCCGTCCGGTTCGGGGGATGAGCCGCGTTGCCGTGGCCCCGATAATGACCAACGTACGCATATCGGCAAGCGCCGGATCGGCTTCGGCAAGCGTTGCGACGATGACACGCGTTTCGGGTGTCGCTGCTTTTTGGACGAAGAGCACCACGGTCTGCGGCGACTTGATCGTTCGCAACAGATTGAATGCTTCCCCAAGCTGATGCGGACGGGCTTTTGACGCCGGGTTGTAGAGCGCGATGACGAAGTCGCCTTGAGCCGCGGCCCGCAGGCGCCGTTCGATGGTCTCCCATGACTTCAGATTGTCCGACAGCGAGACTGCGCAGAAGTCACCTCCGAGCGGGGCGCCGACTTCGGCCGCGGCGGCCAGCATGGCGGTGATACCGGGCTCGACATGAATATCGAGTTCTCTCCAATCGGGATCGCCGATCTCGATTGCTTCAAAGACCGCCGCCGCCATGGCGAATACGCCGGGGTCCCCGCCCGAGACGACGGCGACCCTTCTACCTTCGGCGGCGAGTGCGAGAGCGTGGCGCGCCCGCTCGACCTCAACACGATTGTCCGAGGCATGACGGCGCTGACCGGAAATGATCTCCGGAATTCGATCGAGATAGGGTCCATAACCGACCAGATCGGTCGCAGCCTGAAGCGCTCTGGCCGCCGCCGGCGTCAAAAGATCTGACGACCCGGGTCCAAGACCGACGATGACGAGCGAGCCGCTCACAGCCGCCTCCCCTGACCCGGGATCAGCACCATCGAAAAGTAAGGGCCGTTGCCGTCGGGGCATTCGGACAAAGGCATGATCTGCTCACCCTTCATGGTGCCGCGCTGGACATAAATCGCGCGCGCGAGCATGCCGGCCGCGGTAACGGCGCGGCGGACCTTTGCGAGGTTCTTGCCGACCTTCATGATGACCGCGGCGTCGGTTTCAGTGAGGCGGCGAATCAACTGCTCTTCGCCCAGGGTCCCCGGCAGAACCGAGAGGATGTCGTTTCCCCAGGTGATCGGCGCATTGGCACGCGTCCAGCAGCCTGACATCCCCGTGACGCCGGGCACGACCTCAAGCGGAAAAATCGCTTCGAGACGGCGCCACATGTGCATGAAGGAACCGTAGAAGAACGGATCTCCTTCGGCCAGAAGCCCTACCGACTTGCCTTGCCGCAGCAGCGCGGCAAGCATCTCGACGCTTTCCTCATAGAACCGGCTGATCTGCTCCTGGTATGAAGGATCTTCGGGCGGGATCTCGTTGGTGACGGGATATTCGAGCCGCAGCTCATGGCGATGCGGCGCGATCAGGGGATCGACGATGCCTCGCGCATTTCCCTGCAGGCCTCGCTTGGCAAAAAAAGCGATCACGTCGACATCGCGCACTAATGCTGCAGCCCGCAGCGTCAGATAGCTGATATCGCCGGGTCCGACCCCGATGCCGTAGAGTGTTCCACCAAGGGCGGTTCCACCGATTGCGTCAATACTGGTCATTCACGCTCACTCGCCAGCGCGTTGACCGCCGCAGCAGCCATGGCGCTACCGCCCCTGCGACCGCGGACAACAAGGAATGGAACGCGGCTCTGCGCCGCAAGGGCATGCTTGGACTCGGCAGCCCCGACAAAACCGACGGGAACGCCGATGATGGCGGCAGGAAGCGGCGCGCCTTCGTCGAGCATTTCGAGCAGCCGGTACAACGAAGTCGGCGCATTGCCAATGGCGACGATGGCGCCTTCAAGATGCGGTCGCCAAAGCTCCAGCGCCGCAGCGGAGCGCGTGTTTCCGGTTTCAGTCGCAAGCTGCGCCACAGTCGGATCGTCAAGGGTACAGATGACATCGTTGTTTTTGGGCAATCTGCTGCGGGTAATGCCGTGGGCGACCATCTTCGCGTCGCAAAGAACAGGCGCACCGCGCGCCAGTGCGTCGGATGCGCGCGCGGCAAAGGTCGGAGATATCAGGATATCGTCGGCGATATCGACCATGCCGCAGGCGTGGATGATCCTGACGGCTAACTTCTCCTCGTTCTGCTTGAAATGGGAGAGATTGGCCTCGGCGCGGATGATCGCAAACGAATTGCGATAGATCTCGGTGCCATCCCGAATGTAGGAGCGCAATTCAGCCATGCTTGCCGCCTCGGTCCGCATCGAAGATTTTGCCTGGATCGGCGGCAAGATCGGAAAAGGAAAAACGGCGCGCGGGGGAATCCTGGGCGGTTCCGTTGCGCACGAGGCCGTAACGACCCTCAACAGCGACAAGCACGAGATCGCTTGCCCCTGATTTCGCACACCCCTTGGCACAGCCGGAGACGTGGATGGTCCCAGTGAAGCCAAACCGCGGCAGCAGTTCCGCAAGCCTGCGCCCATCGCCACGCGTATCGAGTGAGGTCGATTGGCAGCCGGGGGCGCCCGGGCAGGCTTCGATCTGAAGCAAGGGATCGCCGGGATCAACGATCAAGCTGAAATTTGCCGCAGCCTCAACGATTTTGTGTCCTGACGGCTCGCTCGGTACCCTCGCATAGAGCGCCCGCCAGGGCGAAAGCCTGACCTGCTCGACGCCCTCGGCTTCCATCACTTCAGCGAGTCTTCGCAACTGATCGGTTTCGACGCGCCCAAACGGTGCTGCTATCCCTACCACGAACCGGCCAGCGCCCAGCTTCATCAGACCGGCGCGCTTAATCAACGGCGCATCGGCGTGCCGCTGATTCTCGGCGAGTGCATCGAGCCGCGGGCTGATCACGCATCTAATCGACGCAAGGCCTTCACGTGAGAGATCGCGCATGCGTTGGCGCTGTTGACGCGACGCGGCATTGATGAAGGCAAGGCCTGTTTCGATGGCGGCATCCGCCGCAGCGCCGGGCGAGATCGAACCAAGCCACTCCAAGCCGTTTCCCGTCTCGAGGCCGATCGCGATCGCCGCGCCAGGTCCAATCCCCACCGCCTTGAGACGAACATCGGCGCGCTGGTCCGCAAGGCCCAAGACACCGCCACCATCGACGATGAAGCCGAACTTGGTTGGCAACGCCCAGAGAGATTTCTCGGAGGCAAGCCGTCGCGCAAGTACTCCACCGATGCTTCTGACATCAAGCACCTCGGCGGGATCGATTCCGGCGAGAGGATTGATCATCACGTTGCGCACGGCCTCACCGTCCGGACTGTCGTCGAGCAGGCCAAGTCGGGCGATCACCTCGTGCAGTTGTGGCAGAGTTGCTTCGCTGACACCGCGGATCTGCAGATTGGCCCGCCGCGTCAGATCGATGTGGCCATTGCCGAAAAGCCCTGCGGCGTCGGCGAGAACAGCCAATTCGTCGAGGCCAAGTGTTGCCGATTGCGGGCGCACGCGCACGATCAATCCGTCGCCGCTCAGCATCGGCCGCAAAGCGCCCGGGCACCAGCCCTTCACCTCTATCGCTGCCGAACGATTCACGTTGCCCTTCGCATCAGGTAGCTATCCATGATCCATCCATTGGCGCGCCTTGCGTCCGTCCTGACCCGTTCGATTTCACCTGCGACGTCCTTCAGCTTGCCGGACACCAGGATTTCATCGGGCATGCCGACATAAGCGCCCCAATAAATGTCGATATCCTGATCCGCGAACCGCTTGTAGGTGTCGCCGCCATCGAGCATCACGACGACGCTATCGGCGCTTTCAGGGAAGCCTTCCGCCATCTTCCGTCCCGTGGTGATTTCGATCGACTGACCGATCCGGTTGAGCGTTGTCTTGTGTTTCGCGGCGAGCGCCTGGACGCTGCTGATGCCGGGAATGACATCATATTCGAGCTGGTGGCGACCGCTGCTCGCAATCATTTCGACGATACGGATCGTACTGTCGTAGAGTGTCGGGTCGCCCCACACCAGGAATGCGCCGCATTCGTCGTCTGCCATCTCCTCCGAGATCAGGCGCTCGAACAAGGTCTGCTTGTCGCGATTGAGGTCATCGACGGTCGAGAAGTAATCCTCGGTGTCGCGCGCCCATTCCGGACTGGTCGCGTCAACAAACCGATGGTCATTGCCCCTGATATAGCGCCGGCAAATCTCCTTGCGAAGCTCGATCAACTTGGTCTTGCTCGGTCCCTTGTCCAGGATGAAGAAAACGTCGGTCTCGTTGAGGGCATCGACGGCCTGCATGGTGACATAGCCGGGGTCTCCAGCCCCGATGCCAATAATAAGTATCTTCTTCATCACAGGGTACTCCGAGCAACAGCACATCCATGGCGTTTCGACGTCACTGTCCCAAGTCCGGCCCAATTGCAGAAACGTGCAGTCTTATTCTGCGCGGCGCGCGCAAAACGTGACGCCCGGTCATCATGATTGCCTGAATTTGACACGATAGCGCTCGACGGCGAAAAAACATCCGTCAGCGCGGTTGCTGCTCCATCCTGCCTTCGCCCGTGGCGGCAGATGCGACCAGCTACTCCTGCGACATCGAGGCACCCCGCCTGACGCGTTCGCGCATGACCATGACCGGCAGCAGGTTTCCTGGCTCGCGGGTTGACGCTTCGGACCACCTTCCCAGGGAGCTTTCGAATCCCCAGTGGTATGTATGGTCGTCAGCTATCCGCCTACAGTTGCGGGGGCAGCCGCGGAATGGCCTGCCGGAGCAGGCGCACCGCATTCCCTTGGATAGCCCTTGCGGGCACCACCACCGCAAACCGTGGCATCTGACCGTGATGGCGTCAACAGCTCAATCGAGCAACCAGCGCAAGCCACGGCACGGCAAAATCCGTTTTGGCGCAGCCTGCCATCCTTGCTAGATTGCGACCTTCGGCAAGCTTTCGCTCACCGTGCAGACGATCAACCAATGCCTTACAGCAAGACTCCGATCTGGCGGGACGATATCGACGCGCTGGCGTTCCAGCCCGGCGGTCACGCGGGCCTCTGCATGGTGCATCGTCGGGCGTTCCGGACGCTGTTGCGAACCGTCCCGTCGCCGCAGGAATGCGTGGACTTCTACCACACCCATAGCGACGCGTTTCAGGCGGCGGCCCGCGCCAAAGTGGTTCGCGCTGACGTGGCTGACACCGCGAACTTTCACCTCACCAGCCGGGATGTGATCCGGCAGTTGAAAAATTAGGGTCGCGCCGGCGCGGGTTTTCGGCTAAGTTACCGTTATCGCTTGCGAGGATCGACATGCAACAGTCCCAGACCGCCCACCTGCCCGCTCTCGCCACCGATTCGAGCGTGGTCGTTCAAGCCGTGCTGGCGATGGCCCTTGGTCTTTTCATTGTCGGCGTCGTCGGCTTTTCGCACATCAGCGCCGTTCATAACGCCGCTCACGATGTCCGCCATGCCAATGCGTTTCCCTGTCACTGACCAAAAATGCCGGTTTTCAGGTCTATTGTGTTTTCGGCGGCGCTTGCCGGGCTGATTGTCGGCGCGGTGATCTCGGTCGCGCAATTCCTCGGGACGGTGCCGCTGATCCAGAAGAGTGAAGTTTACGAACGCAAGGCTGCAGCCGAGGCTCCGACGGCTGGGCATCAGCAGGCTGGCGCCTCCCACGAGCACGATAAGGCCCGTAGCCATGATAACGAATGGGAGCCCGAAGATGGGTTTCAGCGCAACGCCTTCACGGTCGCGGCCAATATCCTGACTGCGATCGGCTTCGCACTGCTGCTCACCGGGGTCTATGCGATCCGGGGCCGGCCGGTGGCGTGGCGGGAAGGCCTGCTGTGGGGACTTGGCGGCTTTGTGGTGTTTACTGCGGCGCCCGGCCTCGGCCTGCCGCCAGAATTGCCGGGCATGCCGGTGGCCGAACTGGCGGCGCGGCAGACCTGGTGGATCGCCACGGCTGCTGCAACCACCATTGGGCTTTGCCTGCTGGCCTTCCGCTCCGCAGCATGGGCTGCGGTACTTGGCCTCGGTCTAATCGCGCTGCCGCATCTGATCGGCGCGCCCCTTGCGCCGGAATCCCACAGCGAGGTTCCGGCCGCGCTGTCGCACAGGTTTATCGTCGTGGTGACGCTCACCAGCTTGCTGTTCTGGGCTTTGCTCGGCGTCTCCACCAGCGTTGCGTTCGGACGTATCTCGCGACCGTAATCACCGAGTTGACAATGTCGGAGCACACGCGTTCGACGCTTTGATCCGGCGTTCCCCTGGACTCCCCGCTCACGCTCTTCAAGCCGGGCTGGACGCCAACATGGTGGCGACGGCGAGCACGATGGTCAGAGCTTTCACCGCCTCGACAAACGAGACAGAGCGCTGCATTCATTCGTTGGAGAACAATCGCGTAGATTGGCGTAGTACGCTGCGATACGCGTTGGCCGCCCAACGAACGCAAGCCCCCGAAATCATTCGCTCTTGGAAGTCGTCAACAGCACTGGTGCAGCATTTGGTACAGCATGACTCATGGCGATCATGCTTAAGTGCTGATTGTACTTTCGTTTTTCCTTTGAATTCGTCCAATCCATCATGGGCAAGTTTGAGCTAGCTCCGGCAAATGACATCCAGTTAGGTCAAATTTCAGGTAAGCGTTACCCGGCCAATCGTGACGGCGTCAGGCTAGGTTCGACGTTGCGTCGAATTGTTCATTGATCCGTTCTTTGCCAAGCAGCGCGCTCGCTCAGTAACGACAGCCGACGTCTCCGATCTTCATTGGTCGCTGTCACATATTGTCCAATGGGTCGAGACCGACATTGGCTGACGGTGGCGATTTGAGGCGTGACTCAGCGCGCAGAGCCCGCGTAATCGCAATACACTGAAGTTCACCGGATACGCCGCTTCCTTCTTCAGGCCGACCCGATGCGAGCCCGGTCTTTCGCTTCTCCGTCCGGGCACTCGAAACGGCCACACGCAGAGGCGAAGGCTCGTCGTTTCGTGGCAACCCCTGAGCCAGCAAATCAGGGCTGACCGCGTGTCAGAACTTATCCGTAATCACCTGTTTTCAGCAGCCTGCTAGTGTGTGCCATAAGCGGTTCTGACAGGCTTCTCGGTCCTAGGCCGAGCAGCGCACTTCAAGCAGGCGATTAAGCTGTTGGGCTTTGGTTACGTCGTTCGCTTGAGCTCCATTAACCCTGACCGATGTATCGGCAGGCGCTTGAAGCCTGGATACAGTCGCGAGCAGTTTCTCAACGTGACGTCGATGGAATTGAAACTGGCAGAGCATCATGGCGGGATCCGTGACATTGCACGGGGGAACAGTGGGTATCAGGAGAGTCAAGTTTCTCGGCACTTCAAAGCCGATAGAAGCCTAATCGATGTTGCTATCTATGGTCGTTCTCTAATCTACAAAGGCCGGTCTTCCGCTTATGTGGGCGACTGCATCGCCATAGAG
>JBAQER010000899.1:0-1630 GCA_049286845.1 Bradyrhizobium sp. | reverse complement strand
GAAAGATATATGTGAAAGCTGTAAACAGCATCCCATGCACAAATTATAAGATTTTTTGTTTCGCCTAGCGGGCTGTTGAAAAAAGCTCTTGCTTCGCATTGAGGACGGCGTCGTCGCCGTTGTGATATTTGAATCCGATTTTGATGGAGCCGTCATCGAGAAGTTCGGCGGATCCTTCTCCGGAGATTTCGTCGCCCTCGTCGAAACCGGTCCACGCGAAGGCGACGGAGGACCGGCTGTATTCGATGTCGAGCGTCGCCTGCATGGCGCCGAAGGCGATTTCGCCCCGCCCCTGCGCGCCGATGACGATCGCGGCGGGGCCACAAAGATCGAGATAGTCTCGATCCCAAAGATCGGCCCCGACGATCCGCCAGCGACCGAGCAGTTTGCAGGCGGCAGGGGCGCTCATGTCGGCGCCGCCATCAGCCTCGGCAACCGCACCAGATTGTAGGCGGCTGCCGCGAAGGTGAAAGCCCATCCGACACGGTCCCTGCCTCTGAAGCTGGTCTTTTCCTGTCCGGCGATGGTCTTGATCCAGCCGAAGCCTTCTTCAATCTTTTTGCGAATGCGCTGGCTGATCGCGTAGCCCGCATGTCGCGTCGTGCGGCCGTCGATCGCCGAGGCGCGACGGCTGGTGTTTTGCGCCACATGCGGCGTCACTTTCATGGCGCGCAGTTCATTGACGAAGTCTTCGGCGTCATAGGCCTTGTCGGCGCCCAGCGTGATCGCTCTTGGTCGATCCGCCCGTGGCTCGATCATATGAAGCGCCGCGGTGCGTTCGGCATGTCCATCCGCCGGCGTCAGGCAAGCGTCGACGAACAGACCGTGCCGGTTCTCCATCAGCGCGTGACCGATAAAGCAGAGCTTCGCCTCCTTGCCGGGGCCTTTGCGATAGAGCCGCGCTTCGGGATCGGTCGTCGAAGCATGTGTCTCGTTCGCGCGCTTCTCGCCGTGAAAATCCGCCTCTTGGTTGCGACCGCCACCTTCGGTCGGCGGCCCATCCGCTCCATCCTTCGGCTTGTAGCTCTTCATCGAATCCCAGGCCTCGATCAACGTGCCGTCAACCGAAAAATGCGCCGCGCTCAAAAGCCGTTTCACGCGCGGCTGCGCCAGCACCGCGGTCAGGAACTTCGCGGCGATCTCGCCTTCGAGCAGACGGTCGCGGTTCTTCGAGAACACGGAATGGTTCCAGACCGCATCGTCAATCCCAAGTCCCACGAACCAGCGAAACAGAAGGTCGAACTCCAGCCGCTCCATCAACTGGCGCTCCGAGCGGATCGAATAGAATGCTTGCAGCAGCATTGCTCGCAGCAGCTTCTCCGCCGGGATCGACGGGCGGCCAATCGGCGCATAGAGCGCCGAGAACTCGCCCGCCAGCGCCGCCAAAGCCTCGTTCACAAGCAGCCGGATCGCTCGCAGCGGATGATCCTTTCCAACCCGCGCTTCAAGATCGACATAGCTGAATAGCGAGCCTGTCCGCCGATCTTCGCCCCGCATGATTCATCCCTCGTCGACCAAGAAAAATGAATCACATCATGATCGAAGCGGCCAGCGCCTTTTTCAACAGCCTGCTAGGCCGTCCGCGCGAAACCAACTTGCGATCCGTCGTGAACGCGATCCTCTATATGGC